>JAZRNA010000087.1:0-3550 GCA_045647945.1 Clostridia bacterium | reverse complement strand
TCTTATTTTATTTTTTCAAAAATTTTACTAGTTCCCCAAACCCTTGATTCATCAAGGGTTGCAAGATTTTTCGTCTTTAAAAAATTTTTTTCGACAACTCCTTTTCCGTGTTTTTGTGCCTTGTTTTATATTGACATCACCCCTATATGTTGGTATAATATTGTTGTAAAATGATTTTTAAACCACAATATATGGGGTGCCAATATATGAACAAAAAAATCACAATCGGAGTCCTTGCCCACGTTGACTCAGGCAAAACCACTCTTTCAGAAGCAATTTTATTTCTCACCGGCGAAATACGAAAGCTGGGCAGAGTGGACCGCAGGGATACATTCCTTGACACCAACGAGATAGAACGAGGTCGGGGGATTACTATTTTCTCAAAGCAAGCCACCTTCACTGTGGGAAACACCGATTTTGTACTCCTTGATACACCAGGGCACGTAGACTTTTCTGCAGAGGCAGAAAGAACTCTGGGGGTTCTTGACTATGCCGTTCTTCTGGTAAGTGCATCAGACGGTGTGCAAAGCCACACAACAGCTTTATGGAAAGTTCTTTCCAAATATAATATACCCACATTTATTTTTATTAACAAAATGGACATGCCCGATACCCACAGGCAAAAACTCCTTGCCGAGCTGAAAGGAAAGTTCAGCACATCCTGCATTGATTTTGCACTGGCAGAGGGCAATGACCCTGCAGAATGTGAATCTCTGGCACTTTGTGACGAAAGCTTGATGAACGAATTTTTGGAAAAAGGGTCTTTTGCACCCCAGAGCATTGTAACCGCCATTTCAAAACGCAAAGTATTCCCTTGCTACTTTGGTTCTGCTCTTAAAACTGACGGCGTTTCGCAATTTCTGGACGCCCTTGATTTGTATACACAGCAACCGCCATATGGAAACAATTTTGGAGCTAAAGTTTTTAAAATTTCCACCGACGAACGAGGAAACCGCCTTACACATCTTAAAATCACCGGCGGAACTTTGAAGGTGAAAGACCTGATAGCCGAAGAAAAAATAAATGAAATCCGCATTTATTCCGGCATAAAATATAAGAACGAACAGGAGGCCTCTGCCGGCACAATCTGTGCTGTTTCAGGTCTTTCCTCCACTTTCCCCGGTCAGGGTCTGGGTTTTGAGCAGGATTTCAATTCCTTCACCTTTGAACCTGTTTTCTCCTACAAGGTACAACTGGAAGATGGTTATGACATAAACACCGCACTTCAGAATCTCAAAAAATTGGAGGAGGAAGAATCTCAACTCCACACCCTCTGGAACGAACACCTTGGAGAAATCCATATCCAGCTTATGGGCGAGGTGCAGTCCGAAGTTCTTAAAACCATTTTGAAAGACCGTTTTGATATGAACGTCACTTTTTGTCAGGGCGGTATAATTTATAAGGAAACCATTAAAGACAAAGTTCTGGGCGTAGGCCACTTTGAACCTTTGCGCCACTATGCAGAGGTGCATCTTCTCCTCTCACCGGGCAAGCCGGGCAGCGGAATCACCTTTGACACAAAGTGCAGCGAAGACTCTCTGGACAAAAACTGGCAGAGGCTTATTCTCACCCATCTTGAAGAGAAGAACCATACAGGAGTCCTCACCGGCTCGCCCCTTACTGATATAAAAATAACCCTGATTGCCGGCCGAGCCCATAAAAAGCACACCGAGGGCGGTGATTTCCGTCAGGCAACATACCGCGCAGTCCGCCAAGGACTTATGCAAGCAGAGTCTGTTCTCCTTGAACCCTGGTACAGTTTCACCCTGACACTTCCTACCTCCGCACTTGGCAGGGCAATGACCGACATCCAGAATATGGGTGGCAAATTCACTCCACCTGAAACAAAGGATGACCTCTCGGTTTTGAAAGGCTATGCCCCGGTAATCGGTCTGTGCAACTATTCTGCCGAGGTCCGTGCCTATACACACGGAATCGGTGTCCTTGAATGTATGCCCGCAGGCTATGAGCCTTGCAAAAACCAAAGCGAAATAGCTGAAAACATAGGCTACAACCCCGAAAGTGACACCGAAAACACACCGGATTCCGTTTTCTGTGAGCACGGTGCAGGGTTTGTGGTAAAATGGAACGAAGTCTTTGACCATATGCATATTGAGGACTTCCGCAAAAAACAGAAAGAGGAAATCTCAAACATTGTCCATACCGCAAAACGCAGTTCCAACTATGCCGATGACGATGAACTTGTACGGATTTTTGAACGTACCTACGGTAAAATCCAGCGTAAAACCCACACCCGGCTAGCAACACAAAAGCTCCCCGAAACTGTGGTTAAGAAATACCGTTCACCAAAAGAGCCTTTGGGTGAATATTTGTTGGTTGACGGCTACAACGTACTCTTTGCATGGTTTGATTTAAAGAATGCCACAAGCGATGACCTTGACTTTGCAAGGACCTATCTCATCAACCGCCTTTCAAACTACAGGGTTATGAAAAACTGCGAAATAATCATTGTCTTTGATGCCTACAAGGTAAAAGGCAACCCCGGCAGTTGCGAAACTTTGGGCAACGTGACAGTTGTATACACCAAAGAGGCAGAAACCGCCGACAGTTATATTGAAAAAGCAGCCACCGAATACAGCAAAAACTACAAGGTTCGAGTTGCCACCTCTGACCGACTGGAACAGATTATTATCTTCGGCAGCGGTGCGTACCGAATCTCCGCCGATGAATTTTTGAAGGACATTGAGCTTGCCGAAGAAAAAATCGGAGAAATAATCTCCGATCTGAATTCTCAAAACACTAACCTTACCGAAATAAAATTTAAAGAGACAAACAAAAATATCCCTGAATAATCAGGGATATTTTTTTACAACACATCTTTCAGATACATACCAGTATATGATTTCTTGGATTTTGCAACCTCTTCAGGCGTTCCTTTGGCAACAATCTCGCCCCCACGGGTTCCCCCCTCGGGTCCCAAATCAATTATATAATCTGCCGTCTTTATTACATCCAGATTATGCTCAATCACAACCACGGTATTTCCTGTATCAACCAACCTCTGCAGAACCTCTATCAGTTTGTGAACATCCGCTGTATGAAGTCCCGTGGTTGGCTCGTCAAGGATATAAATTGTCTTTCCCGTACTGCGTTTGCTAAGCTCGGTTGCCAATTTTACACGCTGCGCCTCACCTCCGGAAAGGGTGGTTGAAGACTGACCGATTTTTATATATCCAAGCCCTACCTCAAAAAGTGTCCTGAGCCGATTTGCAATTTTAGGGATATTCTCGAAGAACTCAAGCCCCTCCTCAACAGTCATTTCAAGGACATCTGCTATATTTTTACCCTTATACTTAACTTCCAGGGTTTCACGGTTATACCTCTTGCCGCCGCAAACCTCACACGGTATATATATATCAGGTAAAAAGTGCATTTCAATTTTGATTATTCCATCACCGGAACAAGACTCGCATCTTCCGCCCTTTACATTAAAGCTGAATCTTCCCGGTCCATAACCTCTCACTTTGGCATCAGGGGTTGATGCAAAAAGATTCCGTATGTCCCCAAAAAGTCCCGTGTAAGTTGCAGG
>JAZRNA010000086.1:0-12127 GCA_045647945.1 Clostridia bacterium | reverse complement strand
CACAGAAAGTTCTGCAAGTTTCTCAAGCTGTGACATCTGAAGTTTTTTAACCTTTTCAACTTCTTCTTTAAGTTCATCAACCTCTGCCAGCTTATTCTGTACCTGTTCTTCCTTTTTTTCAAGAACCTGAGTCTTTTTGTCAATGGCATCCTCTTTCTGCTGCACACGACGTTCCTGTCTCTGGAGCTCATTGCGTCTTTCCTTTATTTCTTTATCCAGTTCATTGCGTTCTTTATGTATTTCTTCTTTTGCTTCTAAAAGTCTTTCTTTTTTTGCATGTTCTGCATCTTTAACTGCTTTTGATTTTGCACCTTCAATAATCTTTTTTGCTTCTTCTTCTGCACTGTTTATCTTAAACTCGGCAACCTTTCTCCGATATGAATAACCGAATCTGAAAGCCAAGAACATTCCAATTATGGCAATTACAACAATACCTAAGATTACTGCAATTTGTATTCCGTCTATTATGGTAAACACCCCCTTATATCAAATTTGACGTCTTAATCATAGATTATATCAATCTCTGGGTCTTTCGCCAGTGTTAACACCCGCAAAATACGGATGTAAGAGTTATGCAAAGAAATACATTAAAACAAACTGTATATAAGAATTAACGCTTTAAAATACATACAATATAATTTTAATAAATTTTAGCCATTTTGTCAAGTGCTTTTTGGTCAATTCCGCACAAAAAAAGAGGCAGAACTTTGCCTCTTTCGAATTTACTGTGAAACTACTTCATAAAGAGTGGCAGCATCGCTCTTGCCCACCTGTTCGCGGACATCGGTCACCCGCACATTGAGCACACGACTCCCGAATCTTATCTCAATAACATCCCCGACTTTCACATCATAGGACGCCTTTACCACTTTGCCGTTCACCGAAACTCTGCCGCCGTCACAGGCCTCATTGGCAATCGTGCGTCTTTTTATCAATCGTGAAACCTTTAAATATTTATCAAGTCTCATAAGGACATCTCCTTTCAACCTTCGTATTTTGAATATTCCTGAATAAAGGTTTCTATCTGGCGATTCAGAGCCGTTTCAGCATCAATTCCCATCTTTTTAGCCACAGAAACAGTTTCAAACAAAACCTTGCCGATGTATTTTTCAGCAATTTCGGGTTCGGCATTGCCAAGCATAACATTTAAAAGATTAGCAATGCTTTCTGCAGCAAAAACAGGCTCACTGAAAACGTAACCGCCTTTTTCCGCCTTGCTCTGAATTTTCTGTGCACGCATAAGTGACGGGAGATACTTTGAAACCTCCTCCATGTCCTGAGCAACAGTCTTTTGCCCCCTGTCATCACGCTTTATCTGATTCCAGTTTGCAAGAACTTCGTTCGAATCCTTAACCTTTACATCTCCAAAAACGTGGGGGTGTCTGTGTATAAGCTTGCGGCAAACTGCATTGATTACATCATCAATGTTATACTCGCCTTTTTCCTTGCCTATCTGAGCATGAAAAACAACCTGTAAAAGCAAATCACCGCTTTCGTCGGCAACATTTTCCCAATCCTCATTATCAAGGGTCTCAATAAGCTCATAACCCTCTTCAATTATGGATTGTTTTATGCTTTGGTGGGTCTGTTCTATGTCCCAGGGACAGCCGCCCTCACCTCTAAGTTTTTTCACAATATCAAGCAAGTCATCAAATTTATAATTTTTTTCCATGATTTTCTCCTACAGTAACTTATATTTTTCCAGCAATCCCGCAATTTTCTCACCTTTGGGCAGATTAAGAACGTCATCGCGTTTGAGCGCCTTGACAAGAATCACAGCAACAGCATAAACAACTACGCCAATGCCTATTGCAGCAATCGTTACCAGTCTTGACCCCGGCAAAAGTGCAGACAACGCATTGTATGCAACAGATACCACTGCACCCATAACCAAAGCCGCACACAGAGGTTTTATCACTAAATCCATTATATTTATTTTTGCTTTAAGCATCCGCACTATACACACCAGATTAAGCATTGCAATTGTTCCATAACACACAGCAGTTGCAATGGGTGCAGCATCTATACCCCAGAAGGGAATCAGCGTATAATTCATAAAGACCTTTACAATGCCACCGATAAGCATATTAAATACAGGATAATAAACCTTTCCGTATGACTGAAGAACAGAGTTACTCACAGAAACCAAAGCCACAAACGGCACCGCAAAGGCAAGTTTTTGCAAAAGATATCCTGCGTTTGCATCACTGTACAAAAGCCTTAAAATAGGTGATGAGAGAACAAAAAATCCCATAGCACAAGGGAGTGCAAACAGCATTGTTATTCTGAGAACACTTGCTGTCATACTTTGTGCCTGATCCCGTTTTCTCTCCGCAAGGGCTGTTGATATTGCAGGGACTATACTCATGCTGATTCCCACCACTATTGTAAGAGGCAGGTTGAACATAGTCTGTGCCTGACCTGTATATACACCATAAAGAGAGTTTGCCTTTTTCTGAAGAAGTGTGAGACCTTCCCAACCCTCTTCAACAGCTTTGCCCCAAAACTCTGTACCCTCAGCAAAAAGATGTGCATATGAACCAAATACATCTGGATTTACCACCAATCTGTTCATTATGGTAGCAAGGTCCACAAGACTTGTGAGGCTTGATACCGATGCCCCGATAGTAATGGGAATTGCAATCTTAATGAGATTTTTGAGAATATCACTCCTGGGTCTTATACTTTGACCCGAGACCGGTCTTATTCTTTTTTCCTTGCAGCTAAATATAATCAACATCAGTACAAGTGCAAGAAACGTACCCGACGTAACACCAAAAATTGCACCTGTTGCAGAATACATAGTTCTTGAATGTGACGAAAACCCAGAACTTGTACCCGGAATGTTTATTGCCATATTCATAAACGCCATTGCTGCAACAATACCTATAATCAGCTTTGCACTTGCCTCGACAACCTCTGAACCTGCCGTTGGATACATATTCTGCTTTCCCTGAAAATATCCGCGATAGGCAGATACCAAAGAAACAAAAAATACACCCGGAGCAATTACTCTGATTCCCAGAGCAGAATCCGGATTTCCTAAAAATGCGGCAAGTTTATCCGAAAAAGCGTAAAGAACTGTGCTTCCCACAAGCCCTATAAGCCCCAAAAGAAACGTAGCTGTTTGAAAAATGCGTCTTGCATCATACTCATCGCCTCTGGCAATGCTTTCTGCCACCATTTTTGAGACCGCAATAGGGAATCCGGCAGTCGCAATAATAAACATAAATGTATAAATCTGATATGCAACATTGAATATGCCACTTCCGTCTTCACCAATGAGGTTATAAAGGGGCACCTTAAAAAGTGCACCTATAATTTTAACCAACAGGTTTGCCCCTGCCAGAATCAACGCACCTTGCAAGAATTTTTTCTCCTTGTTCTTCAAAGCCACGCCTCCTTGTCAACTATATAAATATAATACGTTTCAAAACAAAACCATCGGCGTCAAAGACGCCCACTCACAATAGAATACTACAAAACCTGTAAAACGTCAAGTCTTGCCTTTTATGTATATGTCTGCCATTTTTTTGACAGACCAAGTGTTTACCTTTTTGCAATGGCACAATCGAGGATTATTCCGCCCAGTATAAACTGAACAAACAGGCTAAATGCCGCCTGAATAATATTTATGCAAAAAACTTCATTTGCATACCCTCCTATGAACCATTGATTATACTTATATGCAAAAATTCCTATAAGAAGTACCCCAAGGGCTGTTTTTGTGCCATAAGTCATCAGCAACCTTGAGGGTACGGACATCTTGTTTTTTAGCATAATCAAATTCCCCATCTCTAAACATAATTTACATTTAGGTTAACATAAAATCTTATATTTTTCAACAATAACTTTTTTAATTCCATTTTTTCCTTGATTTATCGGCATTTTTTAACATTTTTTATTTTGTCGTTTTTTGTCGATGTAAACATTGTGAAATTGTTTTCTTCTGGCTATAGAATAAAAATATCCCTCAAAGCAAGGGGGCTACACTCCCTCTGGATTGGGTTCCCTTGCACCAAATCTAAATCAGGAGGCAAAACAAATGGACAAAAACAGTTTTACCAAGCCCATAGCATCAGCCAATGGTATCAACTTCTATATAATCAGCAGTGATACCACAGTTCCCCACCCCTTTGGAATTGCGGCAACTATGGACACAGACCCTGCGGATTCCGCGGTCATAGAAAACATGTTTTTCACACGTGAAGAGGCCGAGAAGTGTTGTTTATGGCTGGCTGCTAATTCAGTTTTTCCCGTTACACTTTGCGATGTTTTAAGCAATCTGTATTGTATCTGATACCTACCCCTGTTTTTTCACATATTCAAAAAGGATTTGTCATTTTTTATGGAATACTTTCCGTAAACCGAAAATCGACAAATCCTTTTTGATTTGGTGCCGGTCAATAAAAAATCCCCCTGCGATGCAGGGGGATTTGGTTTTGATTTTACTCCTTGCTTTCAGCAATAATCTTTTCAACAACATTGGGAGGAGCATCCTGATATCTTTCGAATTCAAATTCGTAGCTGCCCTTTGCCTGTGTCATTGACCTGAGGTCTGATGAGTATGAATGCATTTGTGCCATAGGAACTTCGCCCTCAATAAGAGTAATTCCGTCACCCTGAGGTGTCATACCCAACATCTGACCACGGCGTTTGTTAATATCACCAATTATATCACCGGTATAACTGTCCGGAACATAAACCTTTAAATGACCGATAGGCTCCAGAAGAACAGGGCTTGCTTGTTCCATACCAGCTTTAAACGCAAGTGATGCAGCAGTCTTGAACGCCATTTCAGAAGAATCAACGGGATGGTAAGAACCGTCCATCAATGTAGCCTTGAGACCAACCATTGGATAACCTGCCAGAATACCCTGTTTCATGCTTTCCTGAAGACCTTTTTCAACTGCAGGGAAGTAGTTCTTGGGAACGCTGCCACCAAACACCTTTTCTTCGAACAAGAGGCCATCATCATGAGGTGCAAATTCAATCCACACATGACCATACTGACCATGACCGCCTGACTGTTTTTTGTGTTTTCCTTCAACCTTAACAGTTTTGCGGATTGCTTCACGATAAGCTACCTTGGGTTCGGTAAGTGTAACTTCAACCCCAAATTTGCTCTTGAGTTTGTTGATGAGGATATCAATGTGCTGATCGCCCATACCTTTGATTATCATCTGACGTGTTTCGGTGTTATTTTCAATCACAAAAGTCTTGTCCTCGTCCATAAGTTTGCCAAGACCCTGACTTATCTTTTCTTCGTCACCCTTTGCCTTGGGAACCACAGCCATAGACGTGTTGGGCTTTGCAAATTCAATAGCATCAATAACTATACGGTCACTGATACTGCACAATGTATCGCCGGTGTTTGTGCTTGCCAGTTTTGTAACAGCACCGATATCACCGGCATTGAGCTTTTCAACTTCAATCTGTTTTTTGCCCACAACGGCAAAAATCTTGCCCACTCTTTCATTAGTGCCTGAAACAGCGTTATAAACTGTTGTATCAGGAGTCATAATGCCTGAATAAACCTTGAAGTATGACAGTTTGCCAACATACGGGTCGGCAACAGTCTTGAACACAAGTGCTGCCAAGGGGTCATTCACGTCAACCCTGCGGCGTGCATCTGTTCCGTCCTCTTTCTTTGCGATGAAGAAATCATCAGAAGAATCAGGAGCGGGGAAGTATGCATTTATCGCATTCATAAGTGACGAAATGCCAAGTTTGTTGTATGCACTGCCGCACAGTACAGGAACAATATCACCTGCAGCAACACCGGAACGCAAAGCCTCATAGGTCTCCGCCAATGTAAAACTCTCGCCGGCAAAATATCTGTCCATAAGTTCTTCAGAACTTTCTGCAACAGCCTCGTTTATCATCTCACGGATTGGAGCGATGTCTGCCTCCATACCCTCGGGGATAGTCGCAGTGACTGTTCTGTCACCTTCAAACTTTCTTGCTTCGCCCTCAACCACATTGACAAAGCCTGTTATCTTTTCACCCTCGCGGATAGGAACCTGCAAGGGGGCAATCTTCTTTCCGTATTTTTCTCTCAACTGTTCCAGAACGCCGTAATAATTAACGCGTTCATCATCAACCTTGTTTATAAATATCATCTTGGGAATGCCTGCATCGTCTGCATACTTCCAAGCCTTTTCTGCACCAACCGTAAGACCTGACTTACCGCTGAGAACTATGATTGCCGCATCGGCAACCTTGATACTTTGCTGAACCTCACCAACGAAGTCAAAAAATCCGGGGGTATCTATAATATTAAACTTTGTTCCGCTCCAGTCACAGGTTGCGATAGCTGCACTTATTGAGAATTTACGTTTGATTTCCTCAGGATCAAAGTCCATAACGGTGTTTCCGTCCTGAGTTCTGCCCATTCTCTCAACCGAGCCTGCTGTATACAGCATAGCCTCTGCCAGCGATGTCTTGCCTGAGTTACCGTGGCCTAAAAGACAAAAGTTTTTGATTTTTGAAGTTTCATACAATTTCAATTTTCAACCCTCCTAAATGTAGTCGTGTATAGAATCAACAGCCACAAGCTGTTTGTCCCTATTAGTACAATTATACAATGATTTTTCAATCTTTTCAACCAAATAACAAACAATATTTTTTCTATTTTTTGTCTATTTTGACCAAATTTGTTTTACCTACTTTTTCAACAGCTTTTTTGCTTGGTGAAATCATTACCACCTTTTTCATATTGTCAATTTTATTGTTCAGCTCCTCTATTCTGCTGTGAATAGCCTTTATTTCTTCAAATATTCTCTCAATTTTGTTTTGTTCTTCAATTTTGTTTTGTTCTGCATTTTGCGGTTTTGGATTTGCAAATATTTCTTTTTTCTCACCCCATATACTCACATATCCGTTTTTTACAAAACCTATTCTATAAGACGCTTTCGTGTTGCAAAACTTAAAAATCCCCACTTGCTCAACATCTAATATTCCGTTTTCCTCAAGTCTTTGCCACCTTGAGCTTTCCCCTTTCCTCTCGCTTGAAAAAACTCTGTCATCACAGAGCCAGCACAGTTTTATCCCATCCCCGGCGGTCATAATAATAGGACATTGTGCACGCCCGGTGTGGCGACGCGTAAGGCTCTGTTGAGAATTATCGCCAATTTTCACAAATCTGATTTCATCCATTGACTTGTAACATGCCAGAACATCACCCTTATGGTATGTTGCAAAAATATGCTTTATTTCGTCGCAATCTGATATTGGTTCAAAGTCTTGCCATGTCTCTCTTCTGCTTAAAAACCGCCTTGACCCCAGTTCTCTTTTTTCTTCATTTGTATAGGTGATTAAAAAATTTCCATTTTCTCCCTGCACAACAAAAAAAGCCCCTACATCTGCAGTTTTGTCAATCATATAGGGATCCTGAATTTCCTGTGCAATTTTTTGGCAATACAATGTATTCTGACTTCCATAGAAAACCATAATCCCTTCACCTGATGGGAAAACAAAAATATTCTCTGCTCCCAGATTTTCTTTTACAACTCCCCTTATCCATCGTTCTTTGGACTTTCTTATATAAATCATATCCCCTTTTTCATTGGTCATCACAATATGTATATCCCCATTTTTGTCCACCGTGGCATCAAAATCCACGGCACCGCCCAGTTCAAATACTTCCTCCGTGATTTTTAAGTCTTTCATCACTTTGCAAAGCACCTGATTTTCCTGGGTTTGCGTGACAAACATACTGTTTTTTCCATTCTGCAGCACAACGCTTTGGCATATCTTTGCCATTTGCCCTCAACACCTTTCAAGAATCCTTTGTTATATTAGATTAGGGTTTCCCGCTGATTATGTGTGTTTGGTAACCCTTTTTTTATTTTTTCATACAATGAATTAGGTCACCAATTTTAAAATTCTGAAATTTAGGAGGTATTTTAATGAGCGACAAACACGAAAATTATGACGAAAGTGCAGCAGTGCTTGCAGACTGCTGTCTTGAACAAGAGAACAGGGGTGAACGCCGCAGTGACGATTTTGGAGGTGGCGTTTGCATCAACACCAACCAGATATATGATTCCTGCAAGGACAGAGATTGCATCCGTGACCAGAGAGTTTACTTCACCAACAGAGGTCAGGAAATAATTGAACGTGCAATCAATGTAAAAATCAAAAAAGCCGAAATCATCTGGGTTTACACAAATGTAGAACCCCTATCCTTTAACCGAGGCTACTTCACCGTTGATATGAAATTCTTTATCAAGGTAACCGTTGAGGCATTCCGCGGTGTATCCTGCCCAACAGAGATTGAGGGTCTTTTGACCTATGACAAAAAGGTTATCCTCTTTGGTTCTGAGGGCAATGTAAAGATTTTTGAATCATCTTTGAACGAGGATTGCGAGGACATATCAAAAATGTGGCAGAAAACAAACCTGCCTACAGCAGTTGTAGAGGTTGTTGACCCCATCGCTCTGGCTGCAAAACTGGTATCCCGCGAGGATGACTGTTGTTGCGACTGCAATGACCACTTCCTTGCTATCCCCGAAAATATCTGTGATTGTTTTGATGACGAACTTTACACCGGCGACGACGGCAAGTTGGTATTGGCATCTTTGGGACTGTTCAGCATTGTAAGACTTGAACGCAATGCACAGCTCCTTATTGATGCAACTGACTTCTGTATCCCATGCAAAGAATGTCCCACAGCAACCGAGAACAATCCTTGTGAACTGTTCAACACAATCCGCTTCCCATTTGACGAATTCTTCCCGCCAAGAAAAGCAGTGGAAGACTGTGACTGCGGATGCGGATGTGAACGTAACACATGCGGTTGTGACGATTGATATTGCAAAGTTGCATATGGTTTTTAGCTCCCTGTGTCTCAGGGAGCTATTTATTTTTGAAAAAATGTAGACACAAAAAATTTTTTGTGTTATACTACAAGAGCGACAAATTTTTTGACAATTAAATAATTCTGACCTATCGGGGAACACTTTGTAAAAAGCGTTCCTTCGACGTTGTCATTCCGATGGGTCTGTCAAAAAGTTTGTCGCAAAACTTAGTCGAAGTGATACGTTTTTTGGGTGTGTCACTTCGGTGGCACACTTTTTTATTTGAGGTGATTTTGGATGAAATATAATTTTATGGATGATTTGATATCTGTCGCAGTAAAAAAAGAGATTGCTTCGCAGATAAAAAGCAAAAAGCTTGACCCAATCAAACTCTCATACCAACATGCAATAAGAATGCTTGACGAAATAGCTTGCATAACAGACGAACATATACCATGCGAAAAACAAATAGAAAAGATTGTAAAGATATTGGCTTTTTGTCCTGTATCTCCCCACGTTGACTAAAATTAATTTTTGCCAAACAAAAGGCTCCCTTGTGCAAAGGGAGCTGTCGAACCCAGTGAGACTGAGGGATTGTCTCAAAATTCTTGATATTGTGTTTGATTTCTGAATTTAGCAAATACAATCCCTCCGAGTTTGCTACGCAAACCCACCTCCCTTTACACAAGGGAGGCATTTTTGTATAACGAAAAAAGGCTACCGAAAAGGTAGCCTTTTTATTATTTAACTTTACGCTTTTACAATGGCAATCTTTACCTTTTCGCCGTTGATGTTCCATTCCCTTGCGTTGTCTTTCTCTGCATTGTCCATTGATACTGCCAATGTCTGTGCTGAGATTTCGTCACCATTCTTTGCAATGATTGCATCAATCTTTTCACTGCCAAAGCATGACACCTTGATGTTGTCCTGAACTTCAAAACCGCTGTCCTTACGCATGGTCTGGATTTTGCTGATGATTTCTCTTACAAAACCTTCTTCAATAAGTTCATCGGTGAGGTTTGTGTCAAGGACAACTGTATAACCTGCATCGCTGTCTGACACAAATCCGTCTTTCTGAAGTGTTTCAACAAGGACATCTTCCATTCCGAATTCAACATCTGTTCCTTCAACTGTCAGCTTAACCATTCCGCCGCCGTTGAGTGTCGCCATAACCTCTGCACCGTTCATCTTGTTCACTTCTTCAAAGATGGCTCTTACAATCTTGCCGTATTTGGGACCCATTGTCTTGAGCTGTGGCTTGAAGTTGTAGCTTATGAACGAGCTTGCATTGTCTGTAATCTCGATTTCTTTCACATTGAGTTCGTCAAGGATTATGTTCTTGTAAACCTCGTCTATATCACCGTTAGTCTGAACATAAATCTTGCCGATTGGCTGACGGTTTTTGATGTTTGCCGCATTTCTGCAGGCACGGCCAAGGATAACAATCTTTCTTGCTGCATCCATTTCTGCTTCCAAATCAGCAAAGTCAAACTCTGCGTTTGCCACAGGGAAGTCGCACATATGAATGCTCTCTGGTGCATCTTTGTCCACATTGAGAACAAGGTTGCGGTAAATCATTTCCGTCATAAATGGGATAAATGGTGCACAAACCTTTGAGAACTCAACCAGCACGGTATAAAGGGTCATATATGCACAAATCTTGTCGTCTGTCATATCCTTTGCCCAGAAACGTTCTCTTGAACGTCTTACGTACCAGTTTGAAAGCTCGTCTGTGAATTCCTGAATCAATCTTGTTGCCTCTGTAATCTTGTAATTTTCAAGATAATTGTCAACTGTTTTGATAACATTGTTCAGCTTTGACAAAATCCACTTGTCAAGGAGTGTAAGCTTGCTCTTGTCAAGGGTATGTTCCATAGGATTAAACTTGTCAATCTCGGCATAAAGCACGTAGAATGCATAAGTATTCCAAAGCGTACCCATAAACTTTCTCTGTGACTCTGAAACCGCTTCATCATGGAAACGATTGGGGAGCCAGGGAGCACTGTTGGAATAGAAGTACCATCTTACCGCATCAGAGCCCTGTTTATTGAGGACATCCCAGGGATTAACAACATTGCCTATATGCTTTGACATCTTGCGTCCGTCCTTGTCCTGAACGTGACCAAGAACAACTACATTCTTATAAGGCGCCTTGTCAAAGAGTAATGTGGAAATCGCAATAAGTGTATAGAACCAGCCACGTGTCTGGTCAATAGCCTCGCTGATAAAGTCAGCGGGGAAGTTTTCTTCAAAGAGTTCTTTGTTTTCAAATGGGTAGTGCCACTGTGCAAAGGGCATTGAGCCTGAATCGAACCAACAGTCAATAACGTCAGATACTCTCTTCATTTCGCCACCGCACTTTTCACACTTAAGGTGTACATTGTCAACATATGGCTTGTGAAGTTCGATATCTTCAGGAACATTGATTCCCTTAGCTTTCAGTTCTTCAATAGAACCGATACATTCATGATGACCGCATTCACAAGTCCAGATTGGGAGTGGTGTTCCCCAGTATCTTGAACGTGAAAGTCCCCAGTCAATAACATTTTCAAGGAAGTTGCCGAATCTGCCGTGCTTAATGTTGTCGGGCATCCAGTTTACTGTGTCATTGTTTTTGAGGAGCTTGTCGCGTACCGCTGACATCTTGATGAACCATGTGTCACAAGCATAGTAAAGAAGCGGTGTGTCACATCTCCAGCAGAACGGATAGCTGTGCTCAAAGTTTATAACTTCAAAAAGCTGATTTCTGTCTTTCAAATCACGGATAACCAGTTTGTCAACGTCTTTTACAAACATGCCTTTCCATGGTGTAACCGAGTCTACAAAGTTGCCCTGAGGATTAACAAGGTTTACAAAAGGCAGGTCATTCTCCTTGCCCACACGGGAGTCGTCCTCACCAAATGCCGGTGCAATGTGTACGATACCTGTACCGTCGCTCATTGTAACGTAGTTGTCCGCAACAATGAAATGACCCTTCTTGTCAAGTTTTGCAAAGTCATACAGTGGCTCATATTCAAGACCGCAAAGGTCTGTACCAACATACTTTTCAATTACTTCATATTCGTCCTTGATAACTGTGTCAAGAAGTGCTTCTGCAAGAATAAATGTTTCGTCCCCGACTTTTACCTTTACATAAGTTTCGTGAGGGTTAACACAAAGAGCAACGTTTGACGGAAGTGTCCAGGGCGTTGTTGTCCACGCAAGGATATATTCGTTGGTTTTGCCCTTGACAATGAACTTTGCAATCAAAGATGCTTCTTTTACATCCTTATAGCCCTGTGCAACCTCATGGCTTGAAAGCGAGGTTCCGCAACGGGGGCAGTATG
>JAZRNA010000085.1:0-11633 GCA_045647945.1 Clostridia bacterium | reverse complement strand
GGATTTGATATTCAGGAGTTTGGCAGGAATTCGGCACTTGTTTATGAAACCCCCTTTATCTCAGACGAAGAGGATATAAAGGCTCTGGCTCTTGAAGTTATAGCGGGAATGGGCGATTCAAGACCTTTGGGAATTTTGAGTTTTGAGGAACGGATTCTGGACACTATTTCCTGCAAATATGCAATTAAAGCAAACAAGAAACTCAGCATGCTTGAGATGGAAGCCCTTGTAAAAGATGTTGAAGAGTTGGAAAGTGCAGGAATAACAACATGTCCCCATGGCAGACCAATAAAGGTGAAGTTTACAAAGAGAGAGATTGAAAAGTTGTTCAAAAGGATAGTTTAGGAGGGCATATGCTGAAAAAAATTGTGGCGATTGCAGGGCCTACCGCATCGGGAAAGACAGCCCTTGCCTTGAAAATTGCGGAGCGGCTTGATGGTGAGGTGGTTTCATGTGATTCCATGCAGATTTACAGGCACATGGATGTGGGAACGGCAAAGCCATCCATTGAGGAAATGGAGCGGATTCCGCATCATATGATTGATATTGTTGAACCCAGCGAGAATTACAGCGTGGCAGACTTCGTGGAAAAGGCCCGGGAATGCATTGATGATATCATAGCCAGGGGGAAACTGCCGGTTCTTGCAGGAGGTACCGGACTTTATATGGACAGCATTATTGAAAATATAGAGTTTGGGGATTTTGGAAGCGACCAGGAGTTCAGATGCGAGATGGAAAGACTGGCAGAAGAACAAGGCAATCAGACGGTACACAAGCTTTTGGCGGAAAGGGACCCTGAGGCGGCAGAAAAAATACATCCCAACAATGTGCGGCGTGTTATACGGGCGCTGGAGGTGTGCAGACTGACCGGCAAGACTTTTACCCAAGTAAATATGGAGTCAAGACGGCAAAAAATGTATGATGCGTTGATTTTTGGCATTGACACTGAACGTGAGGTGCTTTATGAGAGGATAAACACCAGAGTGGACAAAATGCTTGAAGAGGGTTTGCTTGAAGAGGTTCAGGGCCTTAAAAGTATGGGTATCAGCAAAGAGCATACTTCCATGCAGGCAATCGGATACAAGGAGCTTATGGAATTTCTGGATGGTGAATGTGGGTTTGACGAGGCTGTGGAAAAAATCAAGCAGGAAAGCCGCAGGTATGCCAAGAGACAACTTACCTGGTTCAAGAGGAACAAGGACATACACTGGGTTAGTGTGGCAGAGGATGAAGACGTGAAAAAAGTTTTGGAAAAATGTTTTACTTTTGTGCAAAAGTCTGGTATAATAAATGTCGGTGAAACATTTTAATGTAGAGTGGTAGAAAAACTGAACGGAGTTTTTGGATATGGCAAACAACGAAAGGCAAAAACGGCGTGAAAAGAAGCGAAGCAGAAGAGGGTTTATAAGTTTTCTCATATGTGCTTTTTTGCTGTGTCTTGCTGTAAATCTGGTGCTTAGTGCAGGCAACAGGCTTGAGACTATGATTGTGAGGACAGGCTCGGAAGAAGAGGTAATCGAGACTGAGGGGTTCGTTTTTAGAGAACAGACGGTTATATCCGCACCTGATTCGGGATACCTTTATTGCGAGGTGGATGAGGACCAGCGTGTAAAAGTCGGCGAGACCGTTATGTATATTTATAAGAGCCAGATTAATCCGGCGGTAAGCAATGAACTCAAAACCATTGAAGAAGAAATAAAAAAGCTGTCCGGCGGTTCGTTGACAAGTGATGTATTCAGCAATGATACTGCAAAAATTGAACAGAGTATAGCTCAAAAGCTGAAGACTGTCCCCAAGCTGGGATTTGAAAACAGGGTTGAAACTGTGGGCGAAATAAAACAACAGGTAAATACCCTTATTGAAGAAAGACGGATAATTTCCGGAGAAATTGAGCCACAGGACAAGTCGGCTCAAATACAGGAACTCAAGAAGAAAAAGGCAGAGCTTGAAAAACAGCATAACATAGAAAGAACTATTGTGCATGCCCCTAAGGCAGGAGCTTTTACTGCAAGGATTGACGGAATGGAAGAACTTCTGCATACAGATGCATTGAAGAATGTGTCTGTGGAGTACCTTAAGGAACTTGGTAAGAAAAATATATCAGTCAAGACATCTGACAAGGTGGAAAGCGGGGATAAAATAGGCAAAATCGTTGATAACTTTGGCTGGAGTGTGGCTGTGCTTATTCCGGAGGATATGGCGGAGGATATTGATGTAGGGGACAGTATAAAAATCAGGTTTTCGGATATAGGAATCGAGACGGTGGATACTGTGGTTTCGGCAGTCAGCGTTGCAGACGGCGGCAAGGTTGCGGTGACACTTTTTACCGGCAAATATGTGGACATGATCTATTCTTCTTCGAAAGCTAAGATAGAACTTATAAAACACAGCTATACAGGGTTCAGAATTCCTTCGGAGAGTATAAGAATTGTGGATGGAAAAACGGGAGTATATGTAATAAGGAATGATAAGGCATATTTTGTTCCTGCAGACATTCTGTATAATAATAAAAAATGGGCGATTGCATCAGAAAAGTTTGACAGTGGCAGCAGGAGTGTCAAACTCTATGATGAGCTGATTGTCAGCGGAAAGAATCTTTATGACGGTAAGGTAGTGAGATAATGGAATATATTGAAAAAAATCTGGCAGAGGTAGAACAGAAAATTAAAGATACGGCAAAGAGTTGTGGCAGGGAACCGGAAAGTGTCAGGCTTATAGCAGTTACAAAAACTTATGGAGTTGACGTGATAAACAGGGCGATTGATGCAGGGGTTACGGACATTGGCGAAAACCGTGTTCAGGAGATAATGGAAAAGTACAATGACGTAAAGCCTGTTACTTGGCATTTGATTGGACACTTGCAAAAAAACAAAGTTAAGTATATAATAGATAAGGTAGAGCTTATTCATTCGGTTGACAGCTTTGAACTTGCGAAAGAAATTGACAAGCAGGCGAAGAAACACAATAAGATACAGAGGGTTCTTCTGGAAGTCAATGTTTCAGGTGAGGAATCAAAGTTTGGCATGAGACCGGAGGAATGCATTGAAAATTGCCGCAGGATAGCGGAACTTGATAATGTAAAAATTGAGGGGCTTATGACCATAGCACCTTTTGTTGAGGAAAAAGAAATTCTTGAGAATGTGTTTCATGGACTTAAGGACCTATCCGTTGAGATAGAAAAAGAGAATATTGAAAGAGTGTCAATGACAGAACTCTCTATGGGTATGACAAATGATTTCCCCACAGCAATAGAAAATGGCTCCACCATGGTCAGAGTGGGGACAGGTATATTTGGCAAGAGGGATTACAGCAAATAAAGACAACATGAATGAACAGCCTTTGGTTTAATGTTGAAGTATTATAAAACTTAAATATAAATCCGGGAGGAAAAAGTTATGAGTATTGTAAACAAAATGTTGAATCTTATAGGGTTTGACACACAGGATGAATATGAGGATGAGCTGATTGAAAACAGTGAGTTCTCAAACAGTCAGGTTTTTGATGATGATGAAACCGAGACCTTTGAGGGTGGCAAGCGTAACAAGGTTGTGAAAATACATACAACCGCACAGCTTAAGCTGGTGGTTATGCAGCCTGAAACTTTTGAGGATGCAAGGGATATTGCAAACCACTTAAAGAGCAAAAAACCGGTGGTTATGAACCTTGAATCTGTTGACCGTGAAGTGGCACGCAGAATTGTTGACTTCCTCAGCGGTGCGGTTTATGCCCTTGACGGAAACATTCAAAAGGTTTCAAACGGAATTTTCCTTATTGCGCCATATAATGTGGGCATAATGGGAGATTTCAAGGATGAACTCAGAAACAAGGGAATATTCCCATGGAGTAACTAATGGACAACCATCTTGACGAAAAGATGCTTATTGCCCGGGCGGAGGATGCTGTCACTCTTTGCGAAAAGCAGAATTGCATTAAATTCGTGGGGTTTCTTACCCCCACGGAGGCGGAGACAGTGCGCAGAAATTTGTCGCCAGGTCTGGTGAAAACGGTGTTTTTTGGTGGATATCCCGATGCGGAGAGGACTCTTTTTGTGGCACTGCCTGATTATCTTGAGGAAGAGGATGCAGGCGAGCTTGTGTCTGTGCTTGAAATAACGGGCAGAGATGTGGGAGAATTGAAGCATCCTGACTTTCTGGGCAGTCTTTTGGGCCTTGGAATAAGACGTGATAAAATCGGCGATATTCTGGTGCTGGAGGATAAATCTCTGGTTTTCGTGATGGAAAACATTGCGGAGTACATCATTGAAAATTTGACAAAGGTTGGCCGCAGGGGTGTCAAGGTGAAATCCGTGAAAATCAGCGAAACAGACATACCTGGCCGCAAAGTTGAGATAATTCAGGCAACAGTTGCGGCGCTCCGACTTGACAGTGTTGTTGCTGCAGCGTTGCGGACATCAAGATCTGTTGCCGCCACAGCAATTTCAGAGGGCAGGGTTTTTGTAAACTGGGTTCAGGTGGAAAGTTCTTCACATAAAATCAAACCCGGAGACGTATTTTCGGTGAGAGGCGCCGGACGGTTCAGACTTTCTGAAGAAACAAGAGAAACAAAAAAAGGCAGAATCAGTATATACATAGAAAAAATGATTTAGTCAAGAAGACACAAATGTTATTTGCATAAAAGTATAGAAATTTAAAGCCACGGCGGATTGTCGGGGGCGGAATGGAGAGTTTTTATGTTGACACCATTAGAAATTGAAAACAGAAAATTTAAAAAAGGCGTTATGGGTTATAATCCTACAGAGGTTGAGGAATTTCTTGCGGTAATAAGCGAAAGTTATGAGCTTATTTATAAGGAAAATCTTGCAAACAAGGACAAAGTCAATATGCTTTCAAATGCCATAAAGCAGTATAAGAATATGGAAGAGGCTCTTCAGAGTGCCATATTGGTTGCCCAGAGTGCAGGGGACGAACTTGTTCAGAACGCAAAAAAGAGAGCGGAAAATATTATTGTTGATGCGGAAAATAAGGCGTCACAGCTCTTGTCGGATGCAAGCCGTGAGGTTACGCGGGTTAGCTATGAGTATGAGGAGATGCGGCGCAGCGTTGAGGTGTTCAGAACAAGAATAATATCTCTCCTTACATCACAGCTTGATATTGTCAAAGAGTTCGACATGCCTGAAAGAAAGAACAGAGAACGACAGGAAGTACAGTTTGACGCCAAAGCTGTTGAAGTTGCACTGGAGAGTGCTGAAGAGGATAAGTCAGTTTTGTCTACCCTTGAAAGGCTTGAGCAGGTGACTATGGAACTTCCCAAGATTACTGTTAATGAAAGAGGCGAATACGTAGCTGTAGAACCTGAAACTGAAGATGTTGCAGAGAATGAAGAAGCATAAGAGTATAGCAAGGATTTAGGAATTTAATAAAAAAGGCAGATGCCGCACATGTTTTTACGGGTGAGAGAGATGATTTATTTTGTAATTGGTGCAGTTATTGTTTTGATAGACTTGCTGACCAAACTATGGGCAAAGATATGCCTTGCAAAAATAGTGACAATCCCTGTGGTTGAAGAGATATTTCACCTCACCTATGTTGAAAACAGAGGTGCGGCATTTGGTGTCTTTCAGGGGCAGAGGATATTTTTTATTTTGGTGGCACTGGTTGTTGCTGCCCTGGTGGGATATATTGTCATAAAGTATAAAAATAAGCCGTGGATGCTGAGCTTGGGACTCAGCTTTTTGTCAGCAGGTGCTTTGGGAAATACAATTGACAGGATATGGCGGGGGTATGTGGTGGACTTTTTTGATTTCAGGCTGATTGACTTCCCTGTTTTTAATGTTGCTGATATCTTTGTGTGTCTGGGTGCGGGATTGGTGGCAGTGTTTTTTGTATTTTTTGAAGAAAAGAATAAAGAAAAAAAGGAATGTGAAAAAAATGAAAATTGAAAACGTGACAGGTGGCAAACGTCTGGACGTTTTTCTGGCAGAGGCTCTCTGTGATTTAACACGTTCCAGAATACAGAAATTGATTGCCGAGGGGTGTATAACAGTTAATGGCAATGTTGTACGGGCCAACTATAAACTTCGCGGCGAAGATGTTGTGGAAGTGGAAATTCCTGAGGCAAAGGAAACCCAGATTCAGCCAGAGGAGATTTCGCTGGATATAGTATATGAGGATGAGCATATGCTGGTTGTCAACAAACCACAGGGAATGGTGGTGCATCCGGCGGCAGGTAATTACAGCGGTACACTGGTGAATGCCCTGATGGCACATTGCGGTCACAATCTGTCGGGGATTAATGGCGAGATAAGACCGGGAATACTTCATAGAATTGACAAGGATACAAGCGGACTTCTGATGGTTGCCAAAGATGATAAGGCCCACCTGGGACTGTCCGAACAAATAAAGGAGCACAGCCTTACCCGTGAATATCTTGCTTTGGTTCACGGCAGAATAAAAGAGGACAGCGGCACCATTGATGCCCCTATTGGCAGAGACGAGAAAGACCGAAAAAAGATGACCATAACTCAAAAGAATTCAAAAGATGCGGTTACGCATTTTTTTGTATTGGAAAGATTTGATAAGTATACATTCATACGTTGTCGCCTTGAGACTGGCCGTACACATCAGATACGTGTGCATATGTCAAAGAAGGGACATCCTATTGTGGGTGACCCTGTTTATGGAACAAAAAAAGAAGAGTTTAAACTAAACGGTCAGTTGCTCCATGCACATATGATAGGTTATATGCATCCTACAACGGGAGAGTACATGGAGTTTTCGCGACCTGTTCCTGAATATTTTGAAGAGGTACTGGAGAAACTGAGGAGGAAAAACCGGTGAGTTTGCATGAGGAGCACAGAAAGAGACTGGACAGAAAAGTAAATACATTTGGCCTTGATATGCTGGAAATTCACGAACAGCTGGAGCATATTTTGTTTGCTGTTATTCCAAGAGGTGATACAAATGAACTGGCACATCGCCTGCTTGAAAGATTCAGGTCTGTTGCGGGGGTTGTTAATGCAGATCCGGAAGAACTTATGGCTATAGATGGTGTGGGCAAAAGAACGGCAATGTTTCTGACATCTCTGCCTGCACTTTTGGGAATTGTTCAAAGGGGAGTGACTGTTGGTGCACCGACCCAGTTTGAAAATCATAAACAGATAAAGGACTTTGTCAAGAGTTATTTTTATGGCAAGCTGATTGAGGAGGCATATCTGTTCAGCCTTAATTCGTCCTATAGGCTTCTTGCGGTATCAAAAATATCCTCGGGTATCAGCGGCGAGACCTACATATATCCTGAAAAGGTGGCAAGGCAGGCACTTTTGGACAAGGCCAGCGTTGGGGTGGTGGTTCACAACCATCCTTGCGGAAAGGTTAATCCCTCCGTTCCAGACATAAAGCTTTCAAGAGATTTGATGAATGCTTTTAATGCAGTGGGAATAGAACTTGAGGACAGTATTATTGTCTGCAACGAAGAAATTTTTAGTATGCGTGAAATGGGTTATTTGGAGAAAATCCCCAAAGAGTATGAGTGATTGTAGTTAACAGAGGTGGGAGAAATGGATTTTAATGTTGTCTCAAAATATAAGCCCTCAGGGGACCAGCCTCAGGCTATTGAGAAACTGGCACAGGGGGTTCTGAACGGTGATAAATTCCAGACTCTTATGGGTGTTACCGGTTCGGGCAAGACCTTTACCATGGCAAACGTTATTGCACGGGTGAACAGACCTACCCTCGTTCTTGCTCATAATAAAACTCTGGCGGCACAGCTTTGCAGTGAGTTCAAAGAGATTTTTCCCAACAATGCAGTTGAATATTTTGTGTCCTACTACGACTACTATCAGCCGGAGGCTTATATTCCTCATTCCGATACCTATATAGAAAAAGATGCACAGACAAATGAAGACATAGACAAGCTGAGACACTCGGCAACGGCGGCACTTTTTGAACGCCGTGATGTGATTATCGTTGCCAGTGTGTCTTGTATATACGGTCTTGGCGACCCCATTGACTACAACAATATGGTTGTATCTTTGCGTACGGGGGGTCAGCACGACAGAGATGAGATTATACAAAAGCTTATAAACATACAGTATGAACGTAATGATATTAACTTTACCCGAAACAAATTCAGAGTCCGTGGTGACGTTGTAGACGTTTTTCCCTCATATTCTTCAGGAAATGCCATCAGAATAGAGTTCTTTGGCGATGAGGTGGAGCGGATAGCTGAAATCAGTTCGGTAACCGGTGAGGTTCTGTCGGTTCTCAAACATTGTGCCATATATCCGGCGTCCCACTATGTTGTGGGCAAGGAGAAACTTGAACGTGCCATTGGCGGAATTGAACAGGAACTGGAGATGCAAATTGAAGAGTTTAAGGCAAAGGAATGCCTTATTGAGGCACAGCGTATCAAGGAGCGGACTAAGTATGATATAGAAATGATGCGCGAGACGGGTTTTTGTCAGGGGATTGAGAACTACTCGCGGCACATAAGCGGCAGAGAACCGGGAAGCCCGCCGTTCACATTGCTGGATTATTTGCCCAAGGACTTTCTTTTGGTGGTGGACGAGTCCCATGTTACCATTCCTCAGGTCAGAGCAATGTATGCCGGAGACCGTGCCAGAAAGACCAACTTGGTGGAGTATGGATTTCGACTTCCGTCTGCATTTGACAACAGACCCCTTAATTTTGACGAGTTTTATGATCACATTAATCAGGCAATCTTTGTAAGTGCTACACCCGCGGAATTTGAGACAGAGCGTTCTGCCAGGGTGGTGGAACAGGTTATAAGACCTACAGGGCTCCTTGACCCCCAAATTTTTGTAAGGCCAATTGACGGGCAGATTGATGATTTGTATGGTGAAATACAAAGCCGTGTGGCAAAGAACGAGAGGGTTCTTGTTACCACCCTTACAAAGAAAATGGCAGAGCGGCTTACAGAGTATTTTGAAGAGATGGATGTTAAGGTAAGATATTTGCACTCCGAAGTTGAAACAATTGAAAGAATGGAAATCATCAGAGATTTGCGTCTGGGGGTTTTTGATGTGCTGGTGGGCATCAACCTTTTGCGAGAGGGTCTGGATATACCTGAAGTTTCACTTGTGGCAATCTTAGATGCGGACAAGGAAGGATTTTTGCGTTCCGAAACGTCCCTCATTCAGACCATTGGCCGTGCGGCAAGAAACGCAGAGGGGACGGTTATTATGTATGCAGATACAATTACTGGGTCTATGGAAAGGGCTATATCCGAAACAGAAAGACGCCGAAAAATTCAGTCAGAATATAACAAGAAGAATGGGATTGTGCCACAGACCATACGGAAGAATGTACACGAGATAATTGAGGCAACAGTTTCGGATTCAAAAGTTCCAAAGAACAAAAAAGAGGAACGGATAGATGTTACACAGCGTACCATTGCGGAACTTACCATGGAGATGAAGAAAGCTGCCGAGCTTTTGCAGTTTGAGTTGGCTGCAAAACTGAGAGATGAAATTGAAAGACTCAAAGGAGAAGAATAATGCACGAATATATTCATGTGAAAGGTGCAAAAGAGAATAACCTGAAGGATATCGACGTAAAAATCCCAAGGGACAAGATGGTGGTGCTTACAGGTCTAAGTGGTTCAGGGAAGTCGTCCCTTGCCTTTGAAACTGTTTATGCCGAAGGGCAAAGACGGTATGTGGAGTCTTTGTCCGCATATGCACGTCAGTTTTTGGGACAGATGGAAAAACCCAATGTTGAGTCAATTGAGGGGCTTTCTCCGGCAATATCTATTGACCAGAAAACCACCAGCAAGAATCCTCGTTCAACAGTAGGAACGGTTACCGAGGTTTATGACTATGTAAGGCTGTTGTTTGCAAGGATTGGTGTGCCCCATTGCCCGAAATGTGGCAAGGAAATAAAGGCACAGTCAATCGACCAGATTGTGGATGGTGTCAAGAGTCTCCCTGAGAAAACAAAAATCCAGATTCTTGCACCTGTGGTTCGTGGCAGAAAAGGTGAATATACCAAGGTTTTTGAGAAAGCGGCCAAGGACGGGTTTGTTCGTGTAAGGGTTGACGGTGAGCAGTATGACCCAGGTGCTGACGAAATTGTTCTTGACAAACAGAAAAAACATAATATAGAGATTGTGGTTGACCGTCTTATTGTAAAGCCGGATATGGACAAGAGGCTTACAGATTCACTGGAGATTGCACTCAAGATGTCAAAGGGCATTGTGGTGGTGCAGCTTATTGATGAAGATAAAGAGCTTGTGTTCAGCCAGAACTATGCCTGTGATGATTGCGGAATCAATATGGAGGAGCTTACCCCCAGAATGTTCTCGTTCAACACGCCTTATGGTGCGTGTCCTCATTGTATGGGCTTGGGAAGTGTTGAGATAATTGACCCTGACAGGCTTATTCCCGACAGGACAAAAAGCATAAATGAGGGGGCGATCAACTGCTATGGCTGGACCGGCACAGACCCCAACAGCATTTCCGCCATGTATTATAGAGGTCTTGCGGAACAGTATGGATTCAGTCTTGACACGCCCTTTGAGGATTTGCCGGAGGATATTGTGGATATTCTGCTTTACGGCACAGGGGGCGAAAAAGTAAGGCTTTCATACGAGAGAAAATATGCCAAAGGTGAACAATATGCCAGATTTGAGGGCATAATGAAAAATATTGAGCGCAG
Source organism: Clostridia bacterium (assembly GCA_045647945.1). Lineage (GTDB taxonomy): Bacteria > Bacillota > Clostridia > Monoglobales > Monoglobaceae > SIG440. The sequence continues at coordinate 999 of JAZRNA010000085.1, read as the reverse complement.
GTATCAGGAAACAAACTCCGATTGGGCAAAGAATGAACTCAGGGAGCTTATGTACAATATGCCGTGTCCTGAGTGTAAGGGAACAAGGCTAAAAAAAGAGAGCCTTGCGGTGACGGTTAAGGACAAAAATATTGATGATATCAGCAATATGTCCATAAGTGAGGCATTGACATTTTTTGAGGGTATAGAACTTTCTGAAAGAGAACTGTTCATCGGTAAACAGATTTTAAAGGAGATAAAAAGCAGACTTTCATTCCTTGTCAGCGTAGGTCTTGATTATCTGACCCTTTCCCGTTCCAGCGGAACGTTGTCGGGGGGCGAGGCGCAGAGAATCCGTCTTGCCAGTCAGATTGGCTCGGGACTTATGGGGGTTGTGTATATTCTTGATGAGCCAAGCATCGGACTTCACCAGAGGGACAATCACAAGCTGATTGATATGCTGAAAAAGCTCCGTGATTTAGGAAACACCTTATTGGTTGTTGAACATGACGAGGATACTATGTATGCCGCAGACCATATTATTGATATTGGCCCCGGGGCAGGAATCCATGGCGGATATGTGGTGGCAGAGGGAACGGTGGAGGATATAAAGAAGTGTGAAGAATCCCAAACCGGACTTTATTTAAGCGGCAAAAAGAAAATCCCCATACCGACAGAAAGACGAAAAGGCAACGGCAACTTTCTGCGGCTTGAGGGAGCAATGCAGAACAACCTCAAAAACGTCAACGCAGAAATTCCTCTGGGGACATTTACATGTGTCACCGGCGTATCCGGCAGCGGCAAGAGTTCTTTGGTGAACGAGGTGCTTTATAAGGTTCTTGCAAACGATCTTAACCGTGCCAAACAGAAACCGGGGAAATACAAAAAAATCAGCGGGCTTGAACATCTTGACAAGGTTATTGACATTGACCAGTCCCCCATTGGCAGAAGCCCAAGGTCAAATCCTGCAACTTAGACGGGAGTTTTTCCGGAGAGAGGGAGTTTTTTGTGACCAACGCA
>JAZRNA010000084.1:0-3763 GCA_045647945.1 Clostridia bacterium | reverse complement strand
GTACCGCCAAGGGTTACACCTTGATATATGGTACAGTTGTCACCTATAATAGTGGTCTCCCCAATAACAACACCCATGCCATGGTCAATGAACAGACCCTTGCCAATCTGTGCAGCAGGATGAATCTCTATGCCTGTCTTGTGGCGGGCGCGTTTGGAAATCCAGTCCGCAAGAAAATAATGACCTTTGTTGTGTAATTTATGAGCCAGTCTGTAACTCAGAATTGCCTTCACACCGGGGTAAAGAAGGAGAACCTGGACTTTGCTTCTTGCGGCGGGGTCGCGTTCAAACACAAGAGTTATTTCTTCGCTTAAAGTTTTAAAAAATCCCATATATAAAACCTCACAATTTTTCTTTATACATTATACACCAAAGTTCCCCAGTAGTAAAGCAATTTCTTCAAAATATTGAAATTTTCTTAAATAAAAACAGCAGGAACTTAGGTTCTAATAATTAATATATGAGAAATAAAAAATAGGTGTGTTTGTTATACCGCGGATTGGAAACAAAAACTTTGTAAAATCTATTGAAATTATTTGTCACATAATGTATAATATACGAAGAATGTTACAATAAGTATATTATGCGCTCAGGTGAATAATTATATTAGTACATCAATATATACATGGATTTTTGGAAGGTGGAACCTTAATTGTTCTTAAAAATATTGATTGACATACTTCAGTTGGGGTTATTTCTTATAGGATGCTATTATTTCAGCATTGCGTTGTTTTCCCTGACTGTATCAAGCAAAGAACGAAAAGAAGAAAAAGTGCATACCTTTGCGTTGCTGGTGGCAGCCCACAACGAGAAAAGTGTTGTGGGGGAATTGGTGAAGAATCTCAAAGGCCTTGATTATCCCCAGGATAAATTTCAGGTTTTTGTGGTTGCTGACAACTGTGATGACAATACTGCAGAAATTGCACGGGATATGGGTGCTGTGGTGTTTGAACGGTTTGACAGGTCAAAGCGGGGCAAGGGGTTCGCTATGGAGTTTGCCTTTGAACGTATCTTTGCCATGGAGGAGAACTTTGAATATATATGTGTGTTTGATGCTGACAATCTGGTAGGGCAAGATTTTCTCATCCATATGAACAACAAGATAAATGAGGGTTACAGGGCTGTTCAGGGATATTTGGACAGCAAAAATCCAACGGATTCATGGCTTACATTTTCCTATTCTCTGTGGTATTGGCTGAACAACAGATTGTCTCAGCTTTCAAGAGGAAATCTTGATTTGGGTTGCCGTCTGGGGGGAACAGGATTTGCTGTTGAGACAGAATTAATCAAAGAATATGGCTGGGGAGCGACTTGCCTTGCGGAAGACACGGAGTTTACCCTCAAGCTTGCACTTAACGACATAAAGGTTGGCTGGGCACATGAGGCTGTGGTTTATGATGAAAAACCAAAGCAGCTTATGACATCAGTCCGACAGAGAAAACGCTGGATGCAGGGACTTGCCGATGTGGCATCCAATTATGTTAAACCACTTGCCCAAAAGGGTATTTGTCAAAAGTCGGCTACGGCATTTCATATGCTGATGAATTTCTGGAGTGACACATTATATCCGTTCACACTTGTGTTCTTTGGCGTTGTATATCTGATGATGCTTTTTGTGGACAGTTCATCGCTGTGGCATCAGCTCTTTTGTGAAATCTGGATGCAGCCATGGAAGATGCTGTTGATTACGGTTTTTGTATGGGGAAATGCCTTTGTGATGTTGGCGGCACTGTACAATGACAAAAAGCTGGATAGAAACGTTATTAAAAATGCATGGGGATTTGTTGTATACCTTGTGACGTGGATACCTATAGGGATTGCAGGCATACTTGCAAAGGATGATAAGGAATGGTTCCATACACCCCATTCAGGAAAGAAAGAATGATTTGTGTCGGTGACACATATCATGGAGGGAAGATAAGATGGATATTTTTGTTGAGGAAATTGTAAGAAAAAGAAAAACTTTTTCGGATATTATCAAGGTTTTAGGATTGGTTTTGGCTGCAACTGTTATTGCTGTAATTGTTTTTGGGGTTGTTTTGCCAATGGCGCCACAGTTTGGTTCAGGTTTGTTTTTGTTGGTTGTTCTGGGATATTACGGGGCGTATTGGTTGGCCACATCCCTCAATCTGGAGTATGAGTACTCTCTGGTGAGCCATGAAATTGATGTTGACAAAATCATTAACCGCAAAAAGAGAAAGAGGCTGACAACAGTCGACATAAAAAGAATAGAAGCCTTTGGGTACAAGGGTTCTAACAGCCATGAATATCAAAAATTTTTGGCAGATATTTCGGTAAAAAAGATTTATGCATGTGAGGATAAGGCGGCAGAAGATTGTTTCTTTGCTGTATATTTTGAGGACAGCGTAAAGAAGATGCTTGTTTTCAGCCCTACCCAAAAGATTGTTGAGCTGATTGAAAAGATGGCCCCTAAAAAAATAGTATAGTCATGATGGCGTGCGGTATTGATATAATTGAGATTTCCCGAATACAGAAAGCTGTAGAAAAAAACAAGATGTTTTTGGACAGAGTCTTTTCGGAGAGCGAAATTGAATATTTTAAGAAAAATGGTGGCAGATTTGAGACTTTGGCAGGATTTTATGCTACCAAGGAGGCCTTTGTTAAGTGTAAAAAAACAGGTATAAGAGGGCTCGAACTTTCTCGGATTTCGGTTGAACATGAAGACAAAGGGGCACCGTTTATTGTTTTTGACGGCAAGCCTCAGGACGTGACGTTGAGCATATCCCATGACAAAACCCATGCTGTGGCTGTTGTTTGCGGAATGCAGCAGTGTACGGATGTGGGTCAGAACGAAGAAATGAGAAAACTTATTCCCCAGCGGAAAGAAGATGCCCACAAGGGTAGCTGTGGCAGAGTGCTTGTGGTGGCAGGCAGTCGAGGAATGACAGGTGCTGCGGTGCTTGCGGCTAAGGGTGCGCTACGGTGCGGCAGCGGGTTGGTGACAGTTGGAACTCCCGAGTCGGAACGTCATATTGTTGCGGGACATCTTGTGGAAGCAATGACTCTTGGATTGGAAGAAAAGGACGGAATTATATCAGGCAGGGCAATGAAAAAAATGTTGAAATCTGCACGCGAGGCGGATGCGATTGTTTTTGGACCGGGATTAGGGAAGAACAGCGACATGCCTGAAATTCTGGCAGAACTGATACGTAGTTATAGCGGTGTTTTGGTGATTGATGCAGACGGACTTAATGCTCTGAGCAAAAATTGTGATATGCTAAAGTGTGCAGCAGGCAAAGTTATAATTACTCCCCATCCGGGAGAAATGTCTCGACTTACAGGAAGAAACATTGGGGACATACAGGAAAATCGTGAGGCTGTAGCGGCGGAGTTTGCAAACAGATATGGTATTACCGTTGTTCTCAAGGGAAAGGACACGGTGATTGCAAGCTGCACAGGGGAAGTCAGAATTAATACTACCGGCAACTGCGGGATGGCCACAGGCGGCACCGGAGATGTGCTTGCGGGGGTGATTGCTTCCTTTGCGGGGCAGGGACTTTGTGCCTTTGATGCTGCGGTGCTTGGTGCTTATATTCACGGAAAAGCAGGGGATATTGCAAAACTGGAAAAAGGCATTCACGGAATGATTGCCACAGATGTGGTGGAGATGCTCCCTTTAGCGATTAAAACAGAGTTTGAATAATGTAAATTTTAATATATGAAAAGAGGCGGATTGATGAAAAAGTTCGTGGCGGCAGTTGCGGCTTTTATACTGATGATTAGCCTTGGTGCCTGTGGTTCT
>JAZRNA010000083.1:0-12743 GCA_045647945.1 Clostridia bacterium | reverse complement strand
GCACTCCCGAAGACGCAGCCCTTGAGTTGTGCCGTCAAATGGTTACAGACGAGTCAGGGGTAATCACCGTATACTACGGTGAAGAAACAAAGCAGGAAGACGCAGACCGTCTTGCAAATCAGTTGACCGACGAATTTGGCGACCTTGACATTTCCCTTTGTTATGGCGGTCAGCCTGTCTATTACTATATCATCTCTGTTGAATAATTTAATATCGGAGAACCGCTATGAAACCAAACACCAACATACAGTATCTCAAAGGCATCGGCGAGGCTCGTGCCAAGCTCTTTTCAAAACTGGGTATTGACACTTTAGAGGACTTGCTGTTCCATTTTCCCCGCAGTTTAGAGGACCGCAGGGAATATAAGGCTATCTCTGACCTTATGGATGGTGAAACTGTGTGTGTTTGTGCATCTTTGGCAGGAGAAGTCAAATCCTACCGTGCAAGAGGTCGTATGTCCGTGACCCAAGCTATGGTCAGCGACGGAACCAGCCTCATGCGTATAACATGGTTCAACGCACCCTATATTTCCGCAACTCTCAAAAGAGGTGCGGAATTTACTTTTTACGGCAAAGCGGTATATAAGGGACAGTATTTTGAAATGGTAAACCCGGTAACCGAAGAAAATACTCAAGGCACCGATACCAACAAAAAAACAGGCAAACTCCTCCCTTTGTACCCATCAACAGCAGGTCTCACTCAAAATCAGATACGCACAGCTACAGAAACCGCCCTTAATCAAACTGAGTTAGGTTTCAAGGACATTCTCCCATCATGGCTTTCCAAAGAACAGGGGTTCAAAGGCATTACCCAATCACTCCATGACATTCATATGCCTGAAAGTTACGAAGATTTCGAAAAAGCACGACAAAGATTTGCCTTTGAGGAACTCCTTGTCCTCCAGTCAGGCATACGTCTTTTGGGTGATGAACGCAAAAACTTCAAGGCAACACCCATAAAAAACGTAAAATGCATACAGGATTTTGCCAAAAGTCTGCCCTTTGAATTAACCTCTGCGCAAAAACGTGTAATAAACGAAATATGTGCTGACATTCAAAAGACCGTGCCTATGAACAGACTTATTCAAGGCGATGTTGGCTCAGGAAAAACCATAGTGGCAGCCGCTGCCATGTATGCCGCTGCAAACTCCGGGTTCCAGTCAGTACTTATGGCACCCACGGAAATTCTGGCAAATCAGCACTACAAAAATCTCAGCAAGCTTTTTTCCGGTTTTGGTTTTGAAACCGTCCTCCTCGTTGGCGGAATGTCAGCAAAGGAAAAACGCCTTGCAAAACAAAAAATTTCGGACGGCACCGCACAGATTATTATAGGCACTCACGCCCTGATTTCAGATGATGTGTCCTACCGCAATGCCGCCCTTGTAATAACCGACGAACAGCACAGATTTGGTGTCCGCCAACGGCTTGCCCTTACCGAAAAAGGCATCAATGCCCATACCCTTGTTATGACAGCAACACCAATCCCCCGGACTTTGTCCCTCATTCTGTATGGCGACCTTGATATTTCGGTGATTGACCAACTGCCCCCCGGCCGAAAACCAATCGAAACTTACAGCATTTCCGAAAAACTGCGCAAGCGGGTCTATGAATTCTTACGCAAAACCGTGGCAGAAGGCAGACAATGCTATATAGTATGCCCACTTATTGAAGAATCAGAAACCCTGACCGCCAAATCAGCAGTGGAATATGCCGAAAAACTGAAGAAATCAGTGTTTACCAAAGAAAAAATAGAAGTAATGCACGGCAAACTTAAACCCACAGAACGCAACGAGATAATGTCACGTTTTTCATCGGGAAAAATTGACATTCTTGTTTCCACCACCGTAATCGAGGTGGGTGTGGACGTTCCCAACGCCACCGTCATGCTAATAGAAAACGCAGAGCGCTTTGGACTTTCCCAACTTCACCAGCTCCGTGGCAGAATAGGTCGAGGCAGCCACAGTTCCTACTGCATAATGTTCTGTGATGGAGGAAAAATTGCACAAGAACGTATGAAAATCATGTGCCAAACAAATGATGTTTTCAAAATTTCAGAAAAAGACCTGGAGCTCCGCGGCCCCGGTGAATTCTTTGGCATACGTCAACACGGTCTTCCGGAATTAAAAGTGGCAAACCTCTCAACAGATATGCAGCTTTTAAGCTCTGCAAAAGATGCAGCAGATACTTTGCTTAGCAAAGACCCCACCCTCAGCACCGCAGAAAACCAACCCCTTAAAGAACGAATCCTTGCCCGTTTCCTTGAGGTCTCGGAAAACGGAATATTAAATTAAAAGACGTTCCTTACGGAACGTCTTTTTTATTTTATTCAAGATAATCTTTCAATTTCTTGCTTCTGCTGGGGTGTCTCAGCTTTCTCAAAGCCTTTGCCTCAATCTGACGAATTCTCTCACGAGTAACATTGAATTCTTTGCCCACTTCTTCAAGTGTCCTTGCTCTGCCATTATCAAGACCAAAACGCAGCCTGAGAACCTTTTCCTCACGTGGGGTAAGCGTTCCCAACACATCAACAAGCTGTTCCTTAAGCAACCTGAATGTAGCCGCATCGGATGGTGCAGGCGTAATGTTGTCCTGAATAAAGTCTTCAAGACAGCTATCCTCTTCTTCACCGATTGGGGTTTCAAGGGAAACAGGCTCCTGTGCTATTTTCATAATCTCGCCCACCTTGTCAATAGGCATGTTGAGTTCCTTTGCAACTTCTTCCGGCAAGGGGTCACGACCCAGTTCCTGAACAAGCTGTCTTGTCACCCTGATAAACTTGTTTATAGTCTCCACCATATGAACAGGAATTCTGATTGTCCTTGCCTGATCAGCAATGGCACGTGTAATCGCCTGTCTTATCCACCATGTCGCATAAGTACTGAACTTGTATCCCTTGGTATAGTCAAACTTTTCAACCGCTTTGATAAGTCCCAGATTTCCCTCCTGAATCAGGTCAAGGAACAGCATACCACGACCAACATATCTCTTTGCAATACTTACAACAAGACGAAGATTGGCCTCAGCCAGACGATGTTTTGCATCCATATCACCCTCTGCCATCTTTTGTGCCAAATCCGCTTCTTCCTGACCGGAAAGAAGGGGCACCTTGCCTATCTCCTTAAGATACATACGCACGGGGTCATCAATGCTCACACTATCGGGCACACTCAGGTCCGCAAGCTCATCCTCGGTGATTTCAAAGTCGTCATCTTCCTCAAGTTCAGGGAGTTCTTCGCCAAAGTTGCCTATGATTTCTATTCCCTGTTTTTCCAGAAATTCATAAATAAGTTCAATATGCTCAGGCTCCATTTCCATGGTCTCAAGCTTTGCACTGATTTCATTATAGGTAAGTTCCCCTTGTTTCTTTCCCTGTTCAACCAGTTCCTGCGCCACCTGTTTCAGCATTTCCTTGGAAACCGTCTTTTTATCCTCTGCTGTGTTCTCCACATTGTTATTTGCGTTACTCATAAATCTTCGCCTTTCTACATTTTATCCTTTTTCAGTTTTTCCATAATTTCCTGAAGTTTTGCTGTATCTCCATCTTTTGCTGAGACCTTCTCCTGCTGCTTTTGTTTGTATGCCAGGATAGTTTTAAGAGGGAGCTTTGCCGCCTCAAGTTTGTTGTCAACATTTTTGTCATCAGAAAGAATTTCTGATACAGCCCCAATATCCTTCTCATCAAACTGAGAAATAACAGTCATAGGATTGACCCTTTCCCCTTTATTCATTGTGTCAAATATAATCTCTGCAAGGGTTCGGTGGATTCCTTCAGTAAAATCCCCACAAGAAAGCCTACTACCTATTTCTTTAAAGACATCTTTCTCACATAGGAGGTTCAGCATCAGCTTTTCTGCATTATAAAGCCTCATACGTTCCATGTCCTGTCTGCCGCCTGTACGTTCCTCATATTCCCGTCTTTCCTTTCGTATCTGGCGGGTTCGGTCACTTGACCGCTTTTTTCGCATCAGTGATTCCACATGGACACTTATACTCTCCGGTGAAATTTCTGTATCACGGGCTATCTTTTTTATATAAACTTCTCTTTCGACATCGTTTGTTATATTGGCAAAGATTTTTGCAATTTGCTCAATAAATTCAATTTTTTCAACAGTATCCTCAAGATTATATTGTTTCTCAATATTATGAATTTTATACTCAATGAAGCTCTCCGCATTGTCAACAAGCAGCCCGAACATCTCCGGTCCTTTGGCGTTTATATACTCGTCAGGATCCTTGCCCTCGGTAACCGTCAACACCTTCGCCTTTATTCCGGCCTCTCGCAAAATTTCCCCTGCCTTATCGGTTGCCTTTCTGCCCGCCTCGTCGGAGTCATAACAAAGCACCGCTTTGTCAGCATATTTTTTAAGGAGTTCTGCTTGTTGCGGTGTGAAAGCCGTGCCCAAAGACGCTACCGCATTGCCAAACCCGTGCTGATGCAGGGAAATAACATCCATATACCCCTCCATGAGCAAAAACTGACCTTCTTTTGTGTTCTTTGCAATATTCATGGCAAAAAGATTGTCCTTTTTCTTGAAAACCAATGTTTCAGGAGAGTTGAGATACTTGGGTGCGTTATCCTTATCGGTGAGTATTCTGCCTCCAAAGGCAATGACATTGCCTCTCAGGTCCATAATAGGGAACATAACTCTGTCCCGGAACTTGTCAAAATATGTGCCGTTGTCCCTTTTTACTGCAAGTCCGGCCTCCTCAAGTTCAGTCTCTGTATACCCCTCGGTTTTCATAAATTCAATGAGGGCAGACCAGGAATCCGGTGCATATCCCAGACCAAAACTTTTTATAGTGGCATTTGACAGTTTTCTCCGCCTCAGATAATCAAGTGCCGCCTTGTTTTCAGGGGCAATCAGGTTGTTAAAAAAGAACCTCACCGCCGTGGCATTCATCTCATACATTCGCTTTTTCTTTTCGTGCATCTGTGCCGCACGGTTTCTTTCCGCAGCACTTCTGTAATCCGGAACAGGCACCCCTGCACGTTCTGCAAGGAGCTTTATCGCCTCCATAAAATCCAGATTCTCTTTCTGCATAATAAAGTGTACCACTGTACCCCCTGCATCGCAACCGAAACAATGAAACAACTGCTTGTCCGGCGAAACGGAGAAGGATGGCGTCTTTTTGTCATTATGCAACGGGCACAAGCCCTGAAACCTGTTTCCCACACGTTTCAAGGTGACATAACGTGAAATCAAATCCACAATATCATTTTTTTCAATAACTTCATCTACAAAATCCTGAAAATCCACAGATTGTTTCAACCTAAATCACCTCTATACAACAATAATTCGACACAACTTCCATGTTTCCTTTAAGTTTCACCACAATTTTTATCCACGCCAGGATTTTGGAACAAAGTATTTTTCAAACAAACTGAGCGCATATCTGTCAGTCATACCCGCAATATGGTCACGGACAACAATCATATTATCCTCACTGCAACTTATGTCCCGCACGCCCTGGGGAATGAGTTCAGGGTTTTGTATATACATCTCAAAAAGTGAAGTAAGCACATTAAAAGATTTCTTCTCCTCTTCCTTTGCATAATCATTGAGATATACATTCTCAAACATATACTTGCGGAGTCCCATCATAGCATCAAACACTTCTGGCTCCATGGTTATATCAGGTTTTTGTTCGCTTGACCTTATTATGCTTTTTATAAGAGAATCTATCCTTGCAGAGTGTGTATCCCCCAGAATATCCGCAAACTCTTTTGGAATATCCTCTTTTTTCATTACGCCTCCACGCAAAGCATCATCAATATCATGGTTTATGTACGCTATTTTGTCTGCAAACCTTACAACCTTGCCCTCCAATGTCTGTGGCATCTTGTCACCTGTGTGGCACAGTATCCCGTCACGCACTTCACTTGTAAGATTCAGTCCGCCCTTGCGTTCCAACACGTTTACCACCCTGAGGCTTTGCTCATTGTGGCGAAACCCTTCAGGGCACAGATGGTCAATGGTTCTTTCCCCCGCATGCCCGAATGGAGTGTGCCCCAAATCATGACCCAATGCAATGGCCTCGGTGAGGTCTTCATTAAGCCAAAGGGCACGGGATATAGTTCTTGCAATCTGGGCAACCTCCAAAGTATGGGTAAGACGTGTTCTGTAATGGTCACCCTCAGGTGACAAGAACACCTGGGTTTTATGTTTCAGTCGTCTGAAAGCCTTTGAGTGTATAATCCTGTCCCGATCACGCTGAAACTCTGTGCGTATCTCGCTTGGCTCCTCTTTATGTGCTCTGCCTCCGGTTTTGGCACTGAACACAGCATAAGGACTCAGTATATACTGTTCTCTTTCCTCAATCTTTTCTCTTATGTTCATAAAAAGTCTCACCCTCAATATATTTTCAAAAACTACCCAATTTTTTCTTCTAGGATATTTTTCTGCATTTATCTCAAAAATCCTTTTTTTAGTTGACAAATACCAACCCATATATATATAATTAAATAAAATAACAAACTTTGGAGCAAAAATCGTATGACAAACCGGACACTCAATCTTAATCCCCGGCTCCGCAAAATAGCAGAGTTGGTCCCGCCAAACCGTTGCACCGCAGATATAGGCACAGACCACGGATACATTCCCATTGAATTGGTGAACAAAGGGATTACTCTGCATGGAATCGCATCGGATATCAACAAAGGCCCACTCCTGCGGGCAAGGGCAAATATACAAAAGCATAACCTGGAATCCTCCATTGAAACCCGCCTTGGTTCAGGTCTTTCAACCCTCTCCCCGGGGGACGCAGAGGTTATTATAATCGCCGGCATGGGGGGTATTTTGATTTCTGAAATTCTGAAAGTTTCAAAAGAGATAGTAAATAGTGCAAAACTTCTTATCCTGCAGCCCATGACCGCAGTTACCGAGCTACGCCAGTACCTTGTGGAAAACGGCTTCAAAATAGAAAGCGAGCATTTGGTAGCAGAAGAGGACAAATTGTATAACATTATTGTGGCAAGCCCCAATGGTTCCTGCCACTATACTTTGGCAGAGCTGTACCTGGGCAAAAATTTGGACAAAACCTCCCCCGACCTCTTTTCACGGTATCGGGAGGCTGTCCTGAAAAAGCTCCGTCGTCGCAAAACAGGTCTTGCCAAATCCCACCTGCCGGAAAACAAACAACAGTTTGACCAAATCTGCAATACACTTGATATTCTGGAAAATCCCCAATCCTAAAAGGAGGACACCCAAATGATAAGATTGTCAAAAATCATAGAGGAATTAGAGTACATCGCCCCCAAGGAACTCAAAGAACCTTGGGACAATGTAGGGCTTATGGTTGGTGACGAAACCCAAAAGATTGAAAGGGTTTTCATCTGCCTTGACCTGACCACCAAAAATATAGAACATGCCATAGACTTTGGTGCAGACCTGATAGTTACACATCATCCTCTTATTTTCAAACCTCTGTATTCGGTGACCGAAAATGACCCTATCTCCGGAATAGTAAGAAGTGCAATCAAAAACGATATATCTGTTTACAGCATGCACACCAACTTTGACAAAGCGGATGGGGGAATGAACGACCTTCTTGCCCACAAGCTGGGACTTGAACATGTCCGCAAATTTTCGGAGGATGAATGTGTTGATGCACTGGGCAACAGTTTTTCAGGAATAGGCAGAGTGGGAACTCTGGATTTTCCCATGGAAATGGAGGACTTTGTCCAGCACGTCAAATCAGCTCTTGGTTGCCGTGCTATCAAATATATAGGCGACTTGTCCGAGACCATCCAGACCGTTGCATTATGTTCTGGCAGTGGTGGCGGTGAAGGAATCTACAGCGCATACCACTCAGGTGCAGACGTATACGTCACCGCTGACTTAAAGCACGAGGATGCAAAAACCGCACAAGAGCTTGGCCTCAACATGATAGACGCAGGACACTTTGAAACAGAAAATATTATCTGCGAATTTTTGGCTCACCTTTTTGAATCACGTTTCCCCGACCTGATTGTGGAAGTATCTGACTCAAAGCCTTTTTATCACAGCCTTTAACAGAATCACAAAAACCCTGCAACGGAAACCGTTGCTGGGCTTGTTTTTTTAATTACGGCAGACCTGTAAGCCGAGTTCTGTCATTTAAGACGGTCATCTATCTAAGCCATGCATCACTGCAGGGCTTCAGCCACCTTCCCGGGAGACGCCGGGCCAGCTTAACCTCCTCTATCAGGTGTTGCTCCAAGTGGGGTTTACACCACGGACTCCGTCGCCGGGCCATGGGTGAGCTCTTACCTCACCTTTTCATCCTTACCCGCATTAATACGGGCGGTAATTTTCTGTTGCACTTTCCTTAAAGTTACCTTCACAAGGTGTTACCTTGCACCCTGCCCTGTGGAGCTCGGACTTTCCTCACGCACGGGATTGCTCCTCTGTGCCCGCGACCGTCCAATCTGCCGAAAATATCCTATTGTTCTTTATAAAGAGAAACCTTGATTACACCATCGATAGCCTTGAGGTCATTAATAATTGTGCTGTCAACTTCACTATGTGTATCAATCATTGTGTATGCGTAATCACCCTTGCTCTTGTTTGTCATGTTCTCAATGTTGATGTTATCCTTTGTGAAAACAGAAGAAATCTGTGAAATCATCGCAGGAACATTCTTGTGAGCAATTGTAATACGTGAACCGCAAACCTTGCCCATGTCGCAGTTGGGGAAGTTTACAGAATTCTTGATGTTGCCGTTTTCCAAAAAGTCTTTCAGTTCCTGAGCCGCCATAACAGCACAGTTATCTTCACTTTCAGGAGTTGATGCACCAAGGTGGGGCATAACCACAACATTCTCATTCTGGAGGAGTGTCTCTGTTGCAAAGTCAGTAACATACGCAGCAACAGTTCCGTTTTCCAACGCCTTGCATACCGCTGCATCATCAACCAACTCTGCTCTTGAGAAGTTGAGCAGTCTGACACCCTTCTTCACCTTGCTGAACAATTCATCATTGAACATACCCTTTGTGTCGGCTGTGGCAGGAACATGGATTGAAATATAATCACTCTGAGCAAGAACTGTATCAATATCATTTGCCTTGTGTGCAGCTCTTGTCATGCTCCATGCAGCATCAACAGAAAGATAAGGGTCATAACCAACTACATTCATACCAAGTGCATGTGCCGCATTGGCAACACGAACACCGATTGCACCAAGACCGATAATACCAAGGGTCTTACCCATAATTTCAGGACCTACGAAGTTTGACTTGCCTTTTTCAACAAGCTTTCCAACCTGGTCACCCTCGCCAATCAAAGTCTTTGCCCAGTTGATACCCTGGACAACCTTTCTTGACGCAAGCAAAAGACCTGCAATAACAAGCTCTTTAACCGCATTTGCATTTGCACCTGGAGTGTTGAAAACAACAATACCCTTTTCGCTGCATTTGTCAATGGGGATATTGTTTGTGCCTGCACCCGCACGTGCAACCGCCGCAAGACTTGCAGGCAATTCCATGTCGTGCATGTTGAAACTTCTCAAGATGATACCATCTGGATTTTCAACCTCATCACCGAAAGTATACTTGTCATCAAATACATTAAGACCGATTTTTGCAATTTTATTTAAAGTCTGAACCTTATACATTGTAGAATTCCTCCTTAAGCGTTCTCTGCTTCAAATTTCTTCATAAACTCAACCAGAGCCTCAACGCCCTCTGTAGGCATAGCGTTGTATATGCTTGCACGCATACCGCCAACCGATCTGTGACCCTTAAGGTTTACAAAGCCTGCATCTGCAGCATCTTTACAGAACTTTTTGTCAAGGTCTGCATCCCCTGTCACAAAGCACACATTCATCATTGAACGATACTTTTTGTCAGCTGTTGCCTTGAAGATCTTTGATGAGTCAAGGAAGTCATAAAGAAGAGCTGCCTTCTTTTCATTTCTTTCTTTCATTGCATCAAGTCCACCATTTTTAAGTGCCCACTTGTAAACAAGCCCTGCAACATATATAGCATAACACGGAGGTGTGTTGTACATAGAATCGTTGTCAGCCATGGTCTTGTAGTCAAGCATTGTGGGGATATCCTCACGGGCATTTCCCATAAGGTCCTCACGGATAATAACTACAGTAAGACCTGCAGGAGCCATGTTCTTCTGTGCACCGGCATAGATAACACCAAACTTGGTAACATCCACAGGTTCACTTGTGATGCATGATGACATATCAGCAACCAGAACCTTGTCACCAACATTTGGAACTTCGGGATACTTTGTTCCAAAGATAGTATTGTTGTAGCAGATATGAACATAATCTGCATCTTCTCTCACCATATCAGGTGTAATTTCAGGTATGTAACTGAAAGTCTTGTCCTCAGATGTTGCTATGCACTTTGCATCGCCATACTTTTTAGCCTCTTTGAAAGCCTTGCCAGAGAACTGACCTGATACAACATAGTCAGCCTTGCCATTTTTCATAAGATTGAGTGGTACGGCCGCAAACTGTGTGGATGCACCGCCCTGAAGGAAAAGAACCTTGTAATTGTCAGGAATGTTCATAAGAGTTCTGAAATCAGCCTCAGTCTGCTTGATAATTGCATCATAAACAGGCGAACGATGGCTCATCTCCATAACAGACATGCCTGAACCGTTGTAGTTTGTCATTTCAGCCGCAGCCTGTTCAAGCACTTCAAGAGGAAGCATTGACGGACCTGCAGAAAAGTTATAAATTCTGTTCACGAAAAACACTCCAATCGTTTAACATAAATAATTTTTTATACACCTTTATAGTATATAACTTTTTTTGTTCTTCGTCAACAAAATTTTGATTATTTTTTAACAAATTATTACTAAGATTTTCTCCTTATCCCCTTTGAAACTTCATAGATTCCTACAAAAAGCAAAAATCCGCCAAACATTCTCCTCAAAACCTGACTATCCATAGAAACAGCAAAAAACGAGCCAGCCAAAGACCCCAACACTCCGCAACCGCCCACAATCCATGCCGTCTTAAACTCCACCGTCTTGTTTCTCACATGCACAATAAGGGATATAATCGCTGTTGGTATAAAATAAGTAAGGTTAATCCCCTGCGCCATCTGCTGTGATATCCCCTCAATCATAATCAGTGCAGGAATCAAAATAGCACCGCCCCCAATACCCATACCGCTGATTATTCCGCTGAAAAAACCCGTGATTATGTTAATCATTTCTTACCCCTCCCATTCTAAAAAATCATTTTAAAAGAAGTCACAATTATTACCCCGCCAAACAGGATTTTGAGCCATCGCTTAGGGATTTTGCCCAAAATTTTGGCACCCACAAATCCCCCCGCAATACCGCCCAAAGAAACAAAAATCCACAGTTTAAGGTCAAAAAACCCCTTGTATATATATGTTGCCGAGCTGACCAGCGACATCATAAGGATTATCAAAATAGCAGTGGAGTGTGACTTTTTTTCGTCAATCCCCAAAAACTTTTCCATTGCAGGCACCACTACAGAGCCACCCCCCGCACCAAAAAGCCCATTCAAAACACCAGTAGCCAACCCAATAATTATTTCTTTGAAATACTTTTTAATCAAAGGAAAAACCTCCAAAAACTTTTCTCTAGTTTTTGGAGGTTTAAGGAAAAATATTCACATTTTATTTTATGTTTTCAAGGAATTCAAAGAGAATTCCCTCTCTCACACCCACGTCCGCAACAATAAGCCTGGGTGAATTAATCCGCTCTTTCAATCTCATAAACGGTATCAGTCCGCCAAGGATAATATCGCATCTCTCCTTGCCTATTCCAGCCATCAACTGCCGCTCCTCAAGTGTAGCGTCCACAATACTCATAAACAATCGGTCAATTTCATCACTTGATATATTGTGGCAATTTACAGCACCCTTGCCATGGTCACCCATATGATACTTTGCAAAAGAACGCAATGTGCCGCCTATCCCTACAATGGGTACATTTGACATACCATCAAGCCAGGGAATTTCACCAAGATGGCTGTCCACAAACCCTTTCGCCTTATCTATTACCTCAGCAGTTTCGCCCCTTGCAAAAAACTCCTCAGTCAATGACCTGGAACCCATAGGTATACTCACTGCAGGTTTTTGCATTTTCCCATTCCTTATGGCAATAAACTCCGTACTCCCGCCGCCTATGTCACAGATTATACCATCACTGCACCCCACAGCCTTTGAGACAGCAAGGCAGTCAAGCTCTGCCTCATATTCTCCGTCAATCACCTCAATGTCTATCCCCACAACATCCTTTGCCGATGCTACAAACTGTGCACCATTTTTTGCTTTTCGGACAGCAGCCGTCGCCACAGCCCGAATCCTTGTGATACCCTTGGTATCAAGAATATGCTTATATTCAAGCAAAGCCTTGATCGCACGGAGCTGTGCCTCAGGTTTCAGGCACATATCATCATTCATACCTTCACTGAGTTTTATCATGTTTCTGTAAGAGCCGATTTGACTGAATTTTCCGTTCTTTTCAATCTCAAAAATGCTCATCCTTATTGAGTTTGACCCCAAATCTACAACAGCCAGTCTTTCCATACTACCCTAGCCTTTCTTCTCTTTTAATATATTGACAATTACCTCAAATTATAGTATACTTTTGTTTGTTGCAAAGGCAACAAACCCTTGCTGGTGTGGCTCAGTCGGTAGAGCAGCTGATTCGTAATCAGCAGATCGTCGGTTCAAGTCCGATCACCAGCTCCACGGCGGAACAAGTTTCGCTTGTTCCGATTTTTTTGTGCAAAAAATCGGTCACTTGCTTCACTGCTCCTCCTTGT
>JAZRNA010000082.1:0-14992 GCA_045647945.1 Clostridia bacterium | reverse complement strand
CTCAATTCTGTTCTTGTGAAAGAGGACGGTACAGAAGTTAATATTTACAACATAAACAAATACCGTCAACCATACTCTGTTTACATGATGACTGACGAATTTTCGGACACAACCCAAAATACAACCAAGGGTTTTGATGTGATTTTAGGCTCAATCCAAGGCGAAATGAAACTGGGAACCAGTCTAACCGCAGTTGTGGAATCAGTAGCCGAAAACTCCTCCGCAATACCAATTCCAAAGGGAAAGATTGTACTTACCGTTGACTCAAAGGCCCCTGAGGAATTTCTTAATCCCATATCCAATCTACAGGTTGGCGAAAAGGTAACCATCCACTTCAGTGTCACCGGTGACCAGCGTTGGGCTCAGACAAAGGTAGGCATGGGTTCTGTGGGCGGCAGACTTTTGATAAACGGTGAAGTTAACCCCAATCTTTCAACTGGTGCGGCTCCCAGAACAGCCATAGGCATCAAGGATGATGGCTCAATCGTTCTTTATACCATTGATGGCAGACAATCCGGACATAGTTATGGAGTTCAGCTTAAAACTTTGGCAAACCGAATGAAAGAACTTGGCTGTGTAGAGGCAATAAACCTTGACGGCGGTGGTTCAACTGCCATAACTGCCCAGATGCCAGGTTATGAAAATTCAACATTGATGAACAAACCCTCAGATGGCAAGGAGCGTTCGGTTTCCACTTTCTTCTTCTTTACAAATACTGCAAAAAAGACAGGAGATGCAGCACATCTTCACATATACCCCCAAAACAATGCCGTACTTACCGGGGCAACTCTTCAGCTTAGTCTGAAAGCAACAGATTCCGGTTTCTATCCCACATCTGTACCCAATGATGTTGTGTTCAGTGTCCAGGATGGCAAAGAAAGCACAGTCTCATCAAGCGGATTATTTACAGCAAAGGACAGCGGAACTGTTACGGTGTACGCACAATCCGGAGATATAAAAACTTCAATCCCTATTGTGTGCCTCAAAACTCCAACTGACATAGCAGTAAAAGACAAAACCAAAGGAACCCGCATTACATCTTTAAATCTTAACCCCGGTGACAAAATCGCTCTGACAGCAGAGGCTTATGGAGGATATAACAAGCTTATTTCCACAGATGACAACTTTGTCTGGTCAACAGATTCCAACATCGGAACCATTGATAAAACTTACACTTTTACCGCATCTGACAAATACGGAGAAACGGGTAATATAACTGTTTCTGCAGGTGACAAAACCGTTTCAATTCCCGTAACTTTGACTCCTGCATCCGCCTCTGACCCTGATTCATACCCAATCATAGATATGACATTTGATGGCGGCACTTTGACGGGAAAAATCTCCTGCAAATACAACATCGCCACATTGAGTGATGGTATAACAGTCCGCGGAGACGGAAAAGAATATGGTTTTAAGTATAATACCGAAACAGGAGTATTCTCCGCAGACCTTGACAAAAACGCCAAAAAGATAACAGTGTATGCAACCAACACCTTTGGATATACTACTTTCAGGACAATTTCCGCAAATGATGATATGGCATCAGAAAACCCCTTTGCCGATACAAAGGAGCATTGGGCAGAGGATATTTTGAGTTATATGTATTCACAAAAGGTTATTAGTGGTGAATTTGTGGACGGCATCTTGAAGTTCAATCCCCAAAAGCCCATGACCCGCTCGGAATTCGCTGTCATGATTGTGAATTATCTGGGACTTGATTCCAAAGATTTTTCTCATGTGGAATTACCGTATACCGATAGTGAACAGATTCCTTTCTGGGCTCTTGACAGTTTTAAGGCACTTTATGAGCTTGGCATTGTAAAGGGCAGGTACGTAACAGACACCGAAAGCTGTGCCGACCCCCTTTCCTCCATCAGCCGTTGCGAAGCAGCAACCATAGTAACCAGAACCTTGCCTGACGGAATATTCAAAACCGCAATTATTGCACCTGATAAAACCGACGTTCCATCGTGGGCAGAAGATGGCATCAAAACTCTTATTTCCATAGGAGCAATGAAAGGGTATGAGGATGGTACGCTTTTGCCGGCAAAACCACTTACAAAGGCAGAAGCTGCAAAAATTTTATATTCTGCAATGTAAATGTTGACAAATGATTATATA
Source organism: Clostridia bacterium (assembly GCA_045647945.1). GTDB lineage: Bacteria > Bacillota > Clostridia > Monoglobales > Monoglobaceae > SIG440. Next base: position 12,871 of record JAZRNA010000082.1, on the reverse strand, counting down.
TGAGTTAAAATAAGCATAGATTATTCCGGTAGGTAAGGCTACCACAGGGATACGGATTGCTGCCGCGAAATGGTGGAGACACTATTAGCTGGTTTGAGCAGGCAATATCGAAACCAAGGTGTTGTCTAATGCAATTTCATCGCCCTGCGAAGCTAAAGCTCAAACGGTGACATCACTTTTGGTGTATTTTCCCTGTGTCATTGTTTGGTGCTTTGACACAGGGATTTTTTATTATTTTGAATGGGAGGATATAAGCAAATGATTGAAGAGATTTTGACACTAATTGAAAACAAGGAATTTGTCAAGCTGCGAAGTACCCTCTCTGAAGCCAACGCACCTGATATCGCAATAATGCTTGACGAAATTCCGGAAGAATATGTACTCAGACTCTTCCGTCTGCTGCCCAAGGAACTGGCTGCAGAAACCTTTGTCGAGATGGATGCTGATACTCAGGAACACCTTATCCAGAAATTCAGTGATAAAGAACTTCACGATGTCCTTGACGAGATGTATCTTGACGATACAGTCGATATTATCGAGGAAATGCCTGCAAATCTGGTAAAGAGAATTTTGAAGCAATCAGATGCCCAGACACGCTCTGAAATCAACAAAATTCTCAAATATCCAAAAGACAGTGCCGGTAGCATTATGACTATTGAATATGTTGACCTTAAAACTCACATGACTGTGGCTCAGGCATTTGACCGCATCCGTGCAACAGGCGTGGACAAAGAAACAGTCTACACATGTTACGTAACAGACCAGAGCAGACATCTGTTGGGTTTTACCACCGTCAAAGACTTGCTTTTGTGTGACAACTGCACAACAATCGGTGACATGATGGAGACCAACGTAATCTACGTTGATACCTATGAAGATAAAGATGAGGTTGCAAACCTTTTCCGCAAATACGACTTCCTTGCAATGCCTGTGGTGGACAAAGAAACCCGCCTGGTTGGAATCATCACCTTTGACGATGTTATTGACGTCATTCAGGAAGAACATACAGAGGATATCGAAAAAATGGCGGCTATTTTGCCATCAGAAAAGCCATATCTCAAAACTTCCGCATGGGAAATTTTTAAAAACAGAATCCCCTGGCTTATGCTCCTTATGATTTCTTCCGCATTCACCGCAAAGATAATCAGCTCCTTTGAGGAGACCCTATCCGTATGTGTGGCACTTACCGCGTTTATCCCTATGCTTATGGGTACCGGCGGTAACTCCGGCGGACAAAGCTCTGTTACCATTATCCGTGCCCTGTCTCTGAACGATGTAGAAATGAAAGATATTCTTAAAGTTCTAAAAAAAGAGTTTCTTATATCTCTCCTCTGCGGTGTTGCCCTTGGTGCAGTCAATTTTGGAAAAATGCTGCTTATAGACCAGGGTGCAATTATTGCCTCAGATCAGGACCCCGTTATGATTTCAATTATTGTTTCGGTAACATTGTTGGTCACTGTAGTTTGTGCCAAGTTGGTGGGGTGCAGTCTTCCCATTCTGGTAAAACGAATTGGACTTGACCCGGCAGTTATGGCAAGCCCTATTGTTACCACTATTGTGGATGCAATCTCCTTGATAATTTACTTCCAGATTGCAATGAGTATTCTGCAGTTCTAATTTTACAATCTAAAAAGGACTTGCTAATGCAAGTCCTTTTATTTTTATTTTTCCTCTTTGAGTTCATCCGAAAGTCCTTCGGGAACTTCCTCTGCAGGTTCGGATTTTCCTTTTTTGAGAACCTTTACATCCTTCGCGCTGAGAATTTTGAATGTAGGCTCCTCCTGTGTTCCAAATCTGGCTTTTATAAGACCTTTGAGAACAAACATATCTGTCACAACACCGCGTTCGCCGTCATACTCAATCAAGGCACCCTTTCCTGGCACCTTTTTCAAAAGGTCCTCATATGCACCTTGTTCATACTGGAGACAGCACATCAGTCTGCCACATATCCCTGAAATTTTTGTGGGATTAAGGGACAAACCCTGGTCCTTTGCCATTCTGATTGATACTGAGTGAAAATCGCTTAAGAACGTGGAGCAACAAAGAGGTCTGCCGCATATCCCTATTGCACCCAAAGTCTTTGCCTCATCACGAACACCCATCTGTCTGAGTTCGATCCTGGCACGGAATATACCCGCAAGGCTCTTTACCAACTCACGAAAATCAACTCTGCCATCTGCCGTAAAGTAAAACAGAATTTTGCTGCCGTCAAATGTATACTCGGTATTTATGAGTTTCATATCAAGGTTGTGTTCCTGAATCTTTTTTATTGCAATATCAAAAGCCTCTTTCTCTTTTTCCTTGTTTTTCTCAAGCTTTTCATAATCCGCCTTTGTTGCAGGACGGATTATTGGTTTAAGGGGTGAAACAATCTCATCGTCAGGAACTTCTTTGTTTGTCACTGCCACAAAACCAAACTCAACGCCTCTTGCCGTTTCCACAACTATACCGGCACCCTGTTCCACCTTATGGCCTTTTGGGTCAAAATAATAAATCTTACCCACTTTATTAAACTTAACACCTATAACTTCTGTCATGCATTACCTCCCAAAGTTCTAAGCTCATGCACTGTGCAATCTGGGCATAGCTTATGTTTTTAGAAAAGTACCCATCGTATTTCACCAAAACCTCCAACAACCTTAGCGGAGCATTGGAATACAACTTCTCTCCTATTTTCTCAATTTCTTGTATCTTGTCTGTATTGATTATCTTTTCGCAACCACCACTCTCCTTAAAGTATAGAAGGTCGCGAAAAATTTCACGCAAGGCATCTGTGATAAATCCGATGTTTTCTTTGTTTTGTTTTAAAAACAGCGTCAGGTCATATATGGCTTTGTTGCTCCTGCCACAAAGCCCATCAATATGGCTGAAAAGTGTGTCCCGGAGCTCCAATATATCATTATTTTCAGCCAGATACTTTGCTCTGCCTATGGCACCGGAGCTCATAGCGGCAATAGCCAAGGCGTTGCTGCCGAGTTCAGGATAATTCGCCTCGATATAATCCTTCACCAAGTCCTTTGCAATGGGAGAAAACTTAAGCTGTACCCCACGTGAAAGAATGGTGGGCAAAAACATATTAGCATTTTCCGCTATCAGAATAATAGTACAGTATTCAGGAGGCTCTTCCAGAACTTTCAGCAGACTATTTTGAGCATAGACATTCATAGTATCTGCATTGGGCACAATATACACCTTGTGTTCCGCAAGATATGGCTTGATATAAACGTCTTTTTTCATGTTTCTGACTGTATCCACAAGAACATCTGTTGATTTCTTGGACGGGTCATAGAGCTGATTGGTTATAATCTGCACATCAGGATGATTGCCTGACTTACACATCATACAGCTTTTACAGTTTCCGCAAGGGATACCGTCTTCTGGATTTTCGCACATAATGCTGCTGGCAAAAGCCTCAGCCATGGATTTTCGTCCCACACCCTGTGGACCCTCAAAAATATATGCATGCCCCACACGGTCCTCTTTCACAGAAGACATCAGGACATTCTTGATTTTTTCATGACCGACCACTTGGGAAAACAGCACCTAAAGCACCATCCTTAAAACTTTATTCTCTCGCTTATATAAGCAACCAATTCATCAATCTTCACACGTTCCTGTTCCATTGTGTCACGGTTACGAACTGTAACTGCCCCATCTTCCTCAGAATCAAAGTCATAGGTAATACAGAAAGGTGTTCCGATTTCGTCCTGTCTACGATAACGTTTGCCTATACTTCCGGCTTCGTCATATTCACACATAAACTCTGTAGCTAGCTTTTGATATACTGCAGTCGCACCCTCTGAAAGTTTCTTTGAAAGTGGCAGAACCGCTGCCTTTATGGGAGCGAGTGCAGGATGGAATCTCATAACTGTACGGATATCGTTCTTCTCAGCATCAACCACTTCTTCGTCATATGCTTCAACAAGGAATGCCAAAGTCACACGGTCAGCACCAAGTGATGGTTCCACACAGTAAGGAACATATTTCTCATTTGTTTCAGGGTCATTATACTCAAGCTTTTCACCGCTGTGGTTGCTGTGCTGAGTAAGGTCAAAGTCTGTTCTGTCAGCGATACCCCAAAGTTCGCCCCAACCAAACGGGAACATAAACTCAATATCTGTTGTCGCATTGCTGTAGTGAGAAAGTTCCTCCTGCTCATGGTCACGCATCTTAATATTTTCTTCTTTGATATCCAAAGACAACAGCCAGTTTTTGCAGAAGTCTTTCCAATACTTAAACCATTCAAGGTCTGTGCCGGGTTTACAGAAGAACTCAAGTTCCATCTGTTCAAATTCACGGGTTCTGAACGTAAAGTTGCCAGGTGTGATTTCGTTTCTGAAAGACTTGCCCACCTGACCTATACCAAAGGGAACTTTCTTTCTTGATGTTCTCTGGACATTTTTAAAGTTTACAAAGATACCCTGAGCTGTCTCGGGTCTTAAGAAAATTTCATTTTTGCTGTCTTCGGTAACTCCCTGGAAAGTCTTGAACATAAGGTTGAATTTTCTTATGTCAGTGAAGTTGTGCTTTCCGCAGTTGGGGCACTTGATATCCTGTTCATTGATGAACTCAAGCATTTTGGCATCCGACCAACCGTCTGCAGAAACACCTGCAGCATCCTCAATCAACTTATCCGCTCTGAAACGAGTTTTACACTCTTTACAATCCATAAGAGGGTCTGAAAATCCGCCAACGTGACCGGATGCAACCCAAACCTCGGGGTTCATGAGAATTGCAGCGTCAAGGCCCACATTGTAGGGACTTTCCTGAATGAATTTCTTCCACCATGCACGCTTTACGTTGTTCTTAAGTTCAACACCCAAGGGACCGTAATCCCATGTATTCGCCAAGCCGCCATATATCTCCGAACCTGAATAAACAAATCCACGGCCTTTACAAAGTGCAACTATTTTCTCCATTGTCTTTTCTGTGTTTTTCATTTTATCACAAAGCCTTTCCCGCTCACAAATTTTCAAACCTTTTCCGCCGTGAGCATGCGGAATATTTTATTAAAACCGAAGAATCTCAACTCTCCCGTTTCAAAAGAATACACAATTAATATCATTATACCTCACTTTTTCAATAAACGCAAGAAGAATTTTATTCTCACAAGGATTGTTTGCAAAAATAATGCGTCAAAATTTGATATAGACATCAAATTGACGCTATAATTAAGTCATGCTTCATTAAGGAGGAGTAAAAAATGAAAGATAATTTGTCCAGATATACTCTCCGGGTAAGTCAAAACCTTCTTGACAAACTTGGATATATTGCAGAATACGAGGGAAGGACCAAAAACAAAGAACTGGAACAGATGATAAAGAAAAGAATCATTGCATTTGAAAAAGAAAATGGTAAAATAGAACTGCAGCGTATTTCTTAAACATTTTTGGAGGTTATTGAATTTCATCATGTACAAATCAAATCATATAATCACATTCAGACATTATCTTATACTTTCAATAATCGCCTTTGCCACAGGAATATTTGTTATTGTATCATTGAGGTCCGATTTTGTTCTGCTTTTTTCTTTATTCCTGGCTATTCTTCTTTCAGCAATCATTATTCTGCTGTTGATAAACCGGATTACTCGGCGCCCACGGTTTAAACACTTTCTTTTTCCCTGTTTTCTCATTTTGTTCATATTCCTTGGAATGTTTCGTATAATAACAGCCGAATTTGTTTCTCCGGGCGTTTTAAAGAATTATGAAAACAAATCTGCATGGCTTTCCGGTACTGTTTTAAAGACCGCAACTCCCACCTCTAAAGGCTACTCAGATTACTTTGAACTTGAGGTACAGCAAATTAATTTTGAAAACATTTCTCCGGAACGTATCTTGATATATGTCCCTCAAAGTCGCAGTTCACGTGCCGTCGAAGGCAAGCAAGTCTACTGTTGGGCAGATATAAGCATACCTTACCGCTATGAACCAAATGACAACTATGACTACTACACACACCTCCGGGGAAAGAATATATTCTTTGTAGGTGAAACTCAAAATATAACACCAACCAGTTTTGATACCCCCTTTTCTATTGTTTCGTCAATAAGAAAGGTTGGTCTTGATTTGCGTCAAAAAATTGTACATGCTGTTGACGGACTGGCATTTGATGATGAAAATTCCGCAGCAATATTGAAAGGAATCCTTATTGGTGACAAGTCAGATTTTTCAGATGAAATGTATCTGCGCTTTTCCAATGCCGGTATATCCCATATAGTGGCTGTTTCGGGTATGCATCTTTCTATACTATTCTCAGTATTAATTCTTATTTTACATAATATCCAGTTCCATCATAAGCAGGCGTTATTCTTATCTATTCCTGTTATTATCATCTTTGCTGCTACCGCTGGTTTCACGCCTTCGGTCTGCCGTTCTGTCATTATGATGCTTATGATGATTGGAGCAACTCTTTTGTATCAGCGATATTCACCCATAAATGCTCTTTTTATCTCGTTGGGAATAATCCTTGTTATATCTCCCTATTCCCTGTTCTCCAAGAGTCTTATACTTTCATTCGGAGCCACCTTTGGGATTCTTGCCTACTGCAAATACGCCCTGTATCTACTGAAGAAAGTTATACGACTTCCTGAAATACAAATATCTTTTCTTAATAAAGTACTCCATCGCAGCACAAACTTTATCGCCTCATCCCTTGCCATATCTGTATCCGCATTTATTGGCACTTTTTACTTCACAGCACTTCTGTTTGGCAATATTTCATACATTCAGTTCTTTACAAACCTTTGGATTATCCCCACTGTGAGTATTGTCTTTTGTCTGGGAATCATTACTTGCATTGCCTTTTATACAATTCCATTTCTTGTTACATTTTTGAAGATACCGCTCCGTTTTTTCATCGATATTATTTGCCGCACAGCAAACTATTTCGGGGATAACAAATTTGCCTTTCAGGTCCCCGAAATGCCCCTGCCATTTGTTACATTTGTGGTATATCTGGGCATAGCATTGCTTATCTATATGTTCCTGAAATCCCTGTATGACATTTGTATAGAAAAAGAAAAAGCGGCCGAAAGATTCGACCGCCGTGTAAAGGGCAAAAATTTTTAAACTTAAAAATTGTTAATTATTCTTTTGAAAGTATTGCCTCGTTCCTCAAAATTTTTGAACAAATCAAAGCTTGCACAAGCCGGAGAAAGTATGACAACGTCGCCTTTTTGGGCACATTCTCTTGCTTTATTTACAGCACCTTCAAATTCACTCTCTCTGAAAATCTCAAGTCCGTCATAATTATCTGCGTTCTTTACTGCGGTATATATTTTTTCAGAAGTTGCACCAACCAGAATAAGTTTTTTCACATACCCGTTGATGACAGAACCAAACTCATCAAAGGGTATTTTTTTGTCATAACCCCCGGCAATAAGTATCACCTTTTTATCAAAGGATTTGAGTCCGGCTGTTGTTCTGGCAGGGCTGCTGGCAATGGAATCATTATAATACCTTGCCCCGTCAATTTCCCTCACAAACTCTATTCTGTGAGGAACACCGTTAAAACCTTTTGCAACATGGTTTATGGTTTCTTTGCCCACCATATCATAAACAGCAGCTATCGCCGCCATATAATTTTCTACATTATGCATTCCGGGAATTCTGATATCTCTAATATTAAGTATTTCTTCAATCATTCCCTCATCAGTCCTGCGTACTATCGCATCACCCTGCAGGAATACACCGCTCTCCAGTCCAGAATTTCTGCTGAAGAAAATCGGTGCTTGTGCACTTTTTGCAAAGTCTCTTGTAACCTGATTATCATAATTGAGAATAACTCTGCCGCCTGCTTTCTGTCCCTGAAAAATGTTCTTTTTGGCATTTACATATTCATCAAAATCAGTATGCCAGTCAAGATGATTTGGGGTAACATTGGTAACCACAGCAATGTCAGGACGATGTTTCATTGAGTGAAGCTGAAAACTTGAAAGTTCCAGAACAATCTTGTCATCAGCAGTCATTTTCTCCACTTCGTCAATAAGAGGTTTGCCGATGTTACCGCCTATATAACAGTTATATCCGGAATTTTTCAGCATTTCGCCAATCAGGGTTGTTGTGGTGGTCTTGCCATCGCTGCCTGTAATTGCTATTATCTGTCCGGGGCATAATTCGAAAAACAACTCCATCTCGGATGTGATTGTGATGCCTTTCTCTGCTGCCTCTACAAGTTCCGGAACGTCAATCCGAAGTCCCGGTGTTTTGAATACTACTTCTGTGTTTTGGGGGATATCTTTCAGGTATCCCTCACCAAGAACCAGCTTCGTTCCCAATGCCGTCAGTTCGTCACACACATCACCAAGTTGTTCCTTGTTCTTTTTGTCATGGGCGGTTACAACCGCACCTGCTTCTGTCAGAAATCGAATCAGGGGGACATTGCTCACGCCAATGCCAATAACAGAAACACATCTTCCTTTTATAAAGTTTTTATAATCGGTAACATTCATAAGAAAATCCCCTTTTCAAAAAAGCAAAGCGGACTGTAACAAACCGAAAATCTTTTGTTACAGTCCGTCCTGAACTGATTAAATTTTATTCAGCGTCCAAAATGTCGCCGAGAGTAAATGAACCCTCTTCTGTGTAAGATTCGTCACTTACAACCTCTTCTTCTACCTTTTCAGCCTCAGGAGCATAGTCAGGGAGAAGAACTTTTCTTGAAAGACCAATCTGCTTTGTGTCATGATTGATTTCAGTAACCTGAACTTCAATTTCATCACCAATATTCAAAGCATCAGATGGCTTTTCAATTCTTGTATTTGCAATCTGTGAAATATGGATAAGTCCGTCAACAAAAGGTGCGATTTCAGCAAAAGCACCGAAAGGAAGAATGCGAACAACCTTACACTTGATTGTGTCGCCAACAGCCAAATCCTTTGTTGCTTTGTACCAGGGGCTGTCTTCTTCTTTCTTGTGTCCCAAAGAAATCTTCTTTGCATCAACATCAATATCCTTGATGTAAACTTCGATTTCGTCGCCAACAGCTACAACCTCTGACGGATGCTTGATTCTCTGCCATGAAAGTTCAGAAACATGAACAAGTCCGTCAACGCCGCCAAGATCAACAAATGCACCGAATGCAGTCAATGATTTAACCTTTCCGGTATATGACTTGCCAACTTCCATGCCTGCCCAGAAAGCAGCCTCTCTTGCTTTCTTTTCTTCTTCAAGTTCTTTAACAAGAGAAACTTTGCTTGTTTCTTTGTTCATTTCCTTGATATATACTTCAACAGCGTCACCAACAGCCACAACCTCTGACGGATGAGCAATTCTCTTGTCAGAAAGTTCAGAAATATGGATAAGTCCGTCAACACCGCCAAGGTCGATGAATGCACCAAACTTGGTAAGTGATTTAACTGTTCCTGTATACTTTTTGTTTACTTCAGCTGATGCCCAGAATTCTTCTGCCTTTTGTTTGCTTATTTCTCTAGCAACAGACTTGATTGAACCCACAATTCTTGAACGACCTCTGCGGTCTCTGTCCATCTTTATTATTCTAAATGAAACTTCGGTGTTAAGAAGTGAGCCCAGGTTTTCAACAAAGCGTTCTGCAGCCTCAGATGCAGGGATGAATACTCTTGCACCCTTTACAGTTGTTGCAATTCCGCCTTTTACAATCTCAGAGATTGTTCCTGTGAGAACTGTACCGTTCTCGAAATCAGCCTGGAGTTCTTTCCAGCCTTTTTCTGCATCGATCTTCTTCTTTGAAAGTTTAACAACGCCATCTCTGTCGCTTACGTGAACAACAAAAACTTCAACCTCGTCGCCAACCTTAGCCAAGTCGCTGAGGTTTGCTGATGAGTCGTTTGTCATTTCATCGAAAGGAATAACGCCGTCATACTTGCCGTTAATGTCCACCTGTACCTCTGTAGGGGTAATTCCGATAACTGTACCTGTAACAATATCGCCTGTTTTCAAAGGTTTTAAAGTTTCTTCCAGTACCTCTGCAAAGTTCATTTCATTTGTGATTTCCGCCATGGTTAATTTTGCCTCCTTGATTACCTTATCCGGAGTTGATGCTCCGGCGGTAACGCCTACATTTTTAATATTTTTTTTAAACAAATGAGCAAGCTCATTTAATTCTTTTGCATTTTCAACTTTGTAAGTTTCCGGGCAGCCCTCACGGCATATCTCAAAGAGTTTTTCGGTATTGGAACTGTTTTTGCCCCCAAAAACAAACATAAGGTCGCATTCCTTGGAAAGTTTTGCAGCCGCAAGTTGTCTTTCTTCGGTAGCACTACATATTGTATCAAAAAACTTTACATTTGTAAAATGTTTTTTTAAATTTTTTTCAATATTTTTTACTTTTTCTTTTCTCATGGTGGTTTGAGCCACCAAACTTATACAAATTTCGTCACTTTTTGTCAGAATTTCGTCACAATTTTCGTCAGCACCTATTATCGCTGCAGAATTTTGACACCAACCATTTATCCCTTTTACCTCAGGATGATTGCGGTCCCCTGCAATAACCACCTGACAACCTTTTTCATATTCCTCTTTCACAATTTTATGAATTCGCTTTACATATGGACAGGTAGCATCAATTATCTGAACCGATTTTTCTTCCAATACTTTATATTCCGCCTCCGAGATGCCGTGTGCTCTTATAATCACCGCAGCTCCCTCCGGAATATCATCCAGACATTCAACACATTGAACGCCCATATTTTCAAGGTCACAGGTGACATCACGATTATGAATCAGCATGCCATATGTGAAAATCTTTTTTCCACCCTGTTCTGCCGTATCATAAGCAATCTTTACTGCACGGTCAACCCCAAAACAAAATCCTGCCTTATCTGCAATCCTAATCTCCATAAACCTTTGCCCCTGCCAGCTCTGCAATCTTCGGCATCAACATCTGGTCAGTCACCTGCTGCAGTTCCTCTGATGACATTCTTTTGCCGCTGTATTCAGAAAAATCTATGTATTCACCCACAGCAACCTTGACTGTGCTGCGGAGCTTGTATGTGGCATAAATTCCAACAGGCAAAAAGCCAACACCGGCCTTTGCTGCAATCATAGCAGCCCCTTGCTTGCCCTTGCCAAGTGTGCCATGGGTTCTAACCCTTACACCTTCAGGAAACATGGTCAAAGACTTGCCATCTTTAAGAATCTTTATTGCAAGTTTCACGGCAGCCATATCATTTCCGGTACGTTTTACAGGGAATGCACCAAAAGCACGGATTACCTGACTTACAATAGGAACTTTGAAAAGACTTGCCTTCGCCATATATGCCATATCCACCGGCAAAAATGCCGCTATCAACGGTGGGTCAAAGTTGCTGAGATGATTTGGTATCACAAGAAAATTCTTATCCTTTGGAATATTCTCAAGACCCTCAATCTCAATTTTAAACAAAACCTTATATATTGCTCTTACCAACTTTAAAACAAATTCACGCATTACTTTTCTCTTCTTTCCTTTATTATCCCAAGTATCATATCCACGGACTCGGTCAATGACTTGCCTGTTGTATCCACAATCACGCTGTCCTCCGCAGGTTTAAGCGGGGCGATTTCACGTTCTGAATCATTCTTATCCCTGTATTCCATATCACGCTTAACCTCTTCAAAATCGCATTCTACACCTTTTTCAACAAGTTCCTTATAGCGTCTTGTTGCACGCTCTTCAACCGATGCTGTAAGAAAAATCTTAAGCTGTGCATCAGGAAGAACAACTGTGCCAATATCGCGGCCATCCATTATAACGTCAGTCTTTTCCGCAATACTTCTTTGAAGTTCAAGGAGCTTGCTCCTTACCGCAGGGATTTTTGAAATATCAGATGCCGCAACCGAAACCTCGGGCATACGGATTTCCTTTGATACATTTTCGCCATTTAAGAACACCTGCTGTCCCTCTTCACTGTGTGAAATATCAATGTTCACAGACGGCAACATCTGGTTGACCTTTTCTGCATCATTGGGGTCAATCCCTGCACGAAGTGCCGCAAGTCCCACTCCACGAAACATAGCCCCTGTATCAATATAAACAAACTTCATCTCTTCGGATGCCGCCTTGGCAATGGTGCTTTTACCTGCCCCTGCGGGTCCATCTATTGCTACTTTGAATGTAGACATATCTCTTACCTCCGGAAAACAGATTATTTTTCGAGTTTGCTCTTTAGTATATCCATTTTCTCCACTAATTCATCAATCTCATGACATTTTGTTTCAATAAACTCAGATACATTTCTGTCTTCCTTGTATCCTGCATAAATTTCACGGCCCAAATCTGTATATATCTTTTCAATGTCGTTCTTTGCATCATAGATGTTGTACTTTGTTTTTGAAGTGTCAACCAGGTCCTCTGTTTTCTTTACCACTGTATGTGTAGTATCAATAACCGCTTTCTTTAAATTTGACAAAAAATCCATATTTACCATCCCTTCTTAGAAAATTATTTTTATACATTAAATCTAAAGAGAATAATATCTCCGTCTTCAACAACGTACTCTTTGCCCTCGCTTCGCACAAGGCCTTTTTCCTTTGCGGCGTTCATGCTGCCGTTTTCCATAAGGTCTTTATACGCAACCACCTCTGCACGGATAAACCCACGTTCAAAATCGGTATGAATTTTTCCTGCTGCCTGGGGTGCTTTCGTACCTTTGGTAATGGTCCATGCCCTTACCTCCGGCTTGCCTGCTGTAAGATAGCTGATTAATCCCAAAAGCTTATAGCTGGCACGGATAAGTTTGTCAAGTCCTGACTCTGTTGCACCAAGTTCCTCAAGGAACATCATTTTTTCTTCGCTGTCAAGTTCAGCTATTTCTTCTTCAATTCTTGCAGAAACAACCATAACCTCAGACTTATCACTTTTTGCAAACTCGGCAATTTTCATCACATATGGGTTATCTTCCATAGGCTTT
>JAZRNA010000081.1:0-7899 GCA_045647945.1 Clostridia bacterium | reverse complement strand
ATTACTCAGCTGCAGTCTCCGCATCTGTTTCAGCCTCTGCTGCCTGAGCCTGTGATGCAGCCAAATCCTCGGCTGTCATAAGAATGTTGCCTTCAGCATCAACCAGGTTGCCCTCTTCATCAAGACCAGCCTGAACCTGTTCACCCTGCTGCTCTGCCTGCTGCGCTGCGGCCTCATCCTCTGCCTTTTGGACATTTATTGAATAAACAGCAAGAGCGATTGAACTTGCCACAAAAAGTATTGCAACCAGCGAAGTCACCTTTTTCAGCACCTCGTCAATGGTTCTGCCTTTGTTCTTGCCAAAGAATGTTTCTGCTCCTCCGGCAATGGCACCTGAAAGGCCCTGCTGTTTGCCGTGTTGCATCAAAACCACCGCAACAAGTATAACAGAAATAATTACATGAATAATAATCAAAGTTGTTTGCATTTTAATTCCTCCTAATGATTTGCAAAAATTATAGAGCGTGGATATCTGTTATTCCTGATTTTTACGCAGGAAAACGGGAACGTCAATTCCGTCATCTTCGCTTACCTTATAAAAAGACTCTATCTTTTTTTCAAGAGTTTTTTCTTCAACAGCTACATCTGCCTCGGAATCTTCTGCTTTCTTTTCACCAAGTTCACTTCTCATTGAGGCAAAAATCCCTTTTCCTTCATTCTTTGCAAAGGGAGAAGATGCTCTGCCCAAAATAGGACTGGGTTTGCCCTCAAAACCTGTTGCAATAACAGTAACCTGAATTTCATCACCAAGTGTCTCATCAATTATTGCACCGATGATTATATTTGCATCCTTATCTGCTGCATCTGTAATAATCTCAGATGCTGTCTGAATCTCGAGAATACCTAAATCGCTGCCGCCTGTAACATTGAGAATAACACCCTTTGCACCTGTAATTGTGGTCTCAAGCAGAGGACTGTTGATAGCCTTAGCCGCCGCATCATGTGCACGATTTTCGCCTGTTGCCTTGCCGATACCCATATGCGCATAGCCTGTATTCTTCATGATTGTCTTTACATCTGCAAAGTCAAGACTGATAAGACCGGGTCTTGAGATCAAGTCAGAAATACCCTGAACACCCTGTCTGAGTATATCATCAGCCATCTTGAAAGACTCTGTAAGAGGTGTCTTGTTCTCAGCAACCTCCAAAAGTTTGTCATTGGGTATGACAACCAGAGTATCAACACACTCTTTGAGGTTTTCGATTCCTATAGCTGCATTCTTTGCACGAACCGCACCCTCAAACCAGAATGGCTTTGTAACAATACCTATTGTAAGTATGCCAAGTTCCTTTGCAATCTGTGCTACAACAGGAGCCGCACCGGTACCTGTACCGCCGCCCATTCCGGCTGTAACAAAAACCATATCAGCATCCTGAATTGCAAGTGCAATCTCATCACGGCTTTCATCAGCCGCCTTTGAGCCAACCTCAGGAACAGCACCCGCACCAAGGCCCTTGGTAAGCTTTGCACCAATCTGAATTTTCTGTGCAGCCTTTGAAAGTGCCAAATCCTGCTTATCTGTATTAACAGCAATGAATTCCACACACTTAACGTCTGCTTCAATCATTCTGTTTACTGCGTTATTACCACCGCCGCCAACACCAACTACTTTTATTTTAGCTGGGCCTGCTGTTTCAGTATCAAACTCAAACACAATAATTCCTCCTATCTTTTGAAGAGCTTGTCCAAAATTTACCATTTATAATTGTATCAAAAAAACTGCCGAATCTAAATATGTACTATGCTCTCACACGACAAAAAGTCGCTTTTTCACAATTACATTTCATTTTAGCATTTTATTTCAATTCTGTCAAGAGAAAACATTTTATTTTACTTTGTTTCTTCTTCGCCTGTCTCTTTTTCCACAGTTTCCTCTGTTTTTCCAGTATCTTCCACCAATCCCACATTATCCTCAGAAGGCATTTCGGGAGTTTTCTCATCCTCTTCCCTCTTGCCTGCCTCAAGAGCAAGCCTTGCCAGACGTTCCTTTTCTCTTGCCCTTTTTTCAAAATAAATATCAAATGTAATTCTGCGGATTGATGCCATATTGTTGAATATTCTCACGCCAAAGACAATTATCACCGCAAATGAGAGGTTGATACCCAAAATATTGCCTATATAGGTCAACAAAACTGCAAGAATTGCATTTGAAACAAGCCCTATCATAAAAACATTCAAATTGAATTTTTTATTGAGATTTGCCAGCAATGCCCCAAACACAGAATCAAGGGCAGCGATAATTGCCACAGCCACATACGGAAGAGTTGCCAGACTCAGATTATATGGCACCAGCAGTCCCATGAGTATACCAAACACCCCTGCTATAACAAAAATCATTATTCTGTCACCTCCGGTTCAACTGTCTGTGCAAACTTGAATGTTCCTGCACCTGTATATTTTTTTATGAGCAGCTTGTTGCTCTTTTTTATAGTCACATCAATACCATAAAAACCTGCTTCATCAATGGCTCCGCCAGGCATTCTCAATGCATTCTCCAAAGTATCAGGGTTGCCTATTGCCTTAATCTCAAATGGTGCTGCCAGCTTTGTGTTGTTGATGCTTACTGTAGGTCCCGCACAACGTATCTCACTTGTTGCCAGAATTCTCTCGTCATTTATAGACAGTGCCTCCGCACCTGATGCACGAAGTTCATTGAGAATGGTCAACAAATATGAATCATGTACTATTCCATAACCATCGCTGTATATAACCGAATTGGAGTTTTGCACCGCCCCGTCTTTGATGACAACTATAATTCCACTTCCCGTCACATCTGTAAGCCCGGCAATGGTCTCGGCACGAGTAAGCTCCTCTTTCAGAATCTTTGTGGCACCGCCATTTTCAGATACCTGCTCTCTGTATTTTGAAAGGTCATTTTGCAGTTCAACAATCTGTTGCAGCAAATCCTCATTTTTTTCAAGCTCTGCCTTGTATTCCTGTTGCAAAGTCTCAACCCTGTTTGAAATCTGACTTTCCACCGCATTGGTCTTTCTTACGCCCTTGATTTGCCAGGTTATGGTAAACACAAGAATAAACACCATAACCGACATTGATATTTGAAATTTTTGTTTTTTGTTCCAATTCATTTTTTGTTTCCCTCTTTATACAAAACTATTCTTCAGCACTTTCTGTTTGACTATCCTGTTTTTGTGTAGTATCTTCGTTGTTTTCTGGTACTTCTTCACTCTGTTCCTCGGTTTCTTCTGGTTTTTTGTTCATCTCATCACGTGGTCCTACATACAATTTTTCTCCCCGATAATCGAACAATGCTTTTTCATACTCAGAAATATTCTCTGTAATAACCTTTTTTATAAACTTCAGCTTATACTCCATATTCTCATAACCGCCAAGGAGCATATACAGTCTGTTTTCGTAATCAATCTTTATGTCGGACAAATCTCCAAAGTTTATGTAATTAACCCTCTCCAGCATGTCAAGCTGTGAAAGAATCTCCATGCATTCAAACAATTCTCCCGCTCTTGCGTCATCTTCGGCGGCAATGTTTTTTCCAGCATCACTGTTTGCAACCTCAATTCCCTCCAGTTTTGCCACACTTGGAGGTACTTTGGTTTCCTCACCCTCAAGAATCTTTATAATTTTGCCATCCTCATCAACACATAAAAGCTTTTGCTCATATTCCAGATAAGCCGACACCTTTGCCTCTTTTATCCAGATTTTCACCTTGTTAGGGAACAATCGTCTTACATTTGATTCTGCAATCTGGGGATTGTCTCCAAGACGTCTCTTTATTGCACGTATATTAGTGCTGAATATGTTGTTGCCCACCTTTACCTTAGCAATATCCAAAATTTCCGCCTCGCTCATTTGCTGTTGGCCCACGCAAAACACCGTTTTTATATCAAATATAGGTGCTTTAAGAACAACAAAAATAACACCCGTACATATAAACAAAAAAGCAAAGACTATCAGACTGCGTTTTGCCTGATTTCTTTTTCGTTTTTTCATCATATTCCGTTTTTTCTGTTCAAGCTCTGTAGCAGGTTTTGGTGTTTTTCTTTTCATTACGGCTTGTCCCTTCAAAAAACTTTGTGCCATGCAGAGGCATGGCTCTGCACAGCTATTTTCTCTTAATTGATGCACCCAAACTTGAAAATACATTTTCAATATTTTCATATCCTCTGTCTATATGTTCAATATCTGATATTTCTGTGTCCCCAATGGCGGAAAGTCCTGCAATGACCAGAGCAGCTCCGCCCCTCAAATCACTTGCAGCAATCTTTGCCCCCTGAATATAGTTGCATCCGGTGACAGCAGCCAGCCTGCCGTCCACAATTATATCAGCACCCATCTTGATAAGCTCGGAGACATGCTTATAACGGCTCTCAAATATATTCTCTACAAAAACAGTGGTTCCCTCCGCTGTAGCAAGCGCCGACATAAAAAGCGCCTGAGCATCCGTAGGAAAACCGGGATAGGGTGACGTTATAATCTTGCCCAATCCTCTTGGTCTTTCATTGCATTGGATACGAATATTGTTCTTGACAGTTGCTACCCTGCAGCCCGAATCCTTCAACATGGAGAGAATTAATTGTATATGTCCGGCATCTACGTTTTTAAGAAGAATGTCCCCTCCGCAGCAAGCAACACCGCAGGCACAGGTTGTGGCAAAAATTCTGTCCGGTATTATATTATACTCCACTTTATGCAATTTTTCAACACCTATAATGTGAATTATTTCAGAACCTGCACCGGAAATTTTTGCCCCCATTGCATTCAGGAAATTCTGAAGGTCAACAATCTCAGGTTCTCTTGCCGCATTGGTTATCACCGTCTCGCCATCCGAAATTGCGGTCAGCAGCATAATATTCTCGGTTGTTCCCACACTGGGAAACAGAAGATTTATGGTTGTGGGCGTTATCTTCTCTGCTTTGCAGTATATATATCCCCCAATTTCCTCAACCGAAACACCTAACTTACGAAAGGCCTTAAGGTGTAAATCAATAGGTCTGAGACCTATTGCACATCCCCCGGGATATGAAATGATAGCACGATGGGTTCTTGAAATCATAGCGCCAAGGAACAATACCGACGACCTCATACTGCCCATAAGTTCGTTTGATATTTCGCACTTCTGCATATTTTCAGTGTTAATCACTGCTGTATGTTCATTATATTCTGCTTTACCGCCAAGCTGTCTTATAATTTCAAGTGCCGCCTTTACGTCTGCAAGGTTTGGACAGTTATGTATAACACTCTCTTCGCCACTCAAAATGGTTGCGGCAAGGATAGGCAGGGCAGCATTTTTTGAACCCTGAACATCAACCTCGCCGCTTAACTTTTTTCCTCCGCAAATTGCGATTTTATTCACCGTAACACCTCCACGTAAGGATTTCTGCGTCATATCTACATACTATGTAGTGTTGCAAAAGGTGTTACTGAGAGTATTAACTTTTAATCTTCCTCAATTATTTTTTTGAGTATGTTATATATCTTATCAGTTGCATCGGGGATACCTATACTCTTTGAACCACGCGTCATATCACGAAGCACATCATCGTTGTCCAAAATATGTTCAACCGTCTTCCCCAAAATCTCTTTAGAAAGTTCGCTTTCACATATAACCACAGCACCGCCGGAAGCCTCCACTGCACGAGCATTATGTTCCTGGTGATTGCCTGCAACATATGGCGAAGGAATCAATATTGCCGCTTTTCCAAGGGCAGTCATCTCGCTGACCGACCCCCCTGACCGTGCAATAATCAAATCTGCCGCATTAAGTGCCAAATCCATATCATAAATGTATTCTGAAACCCTTACCGCGGGATAGTCTTCCAAAGTTATGCCCTTATCCCTGAATTTTTTCATTACACTCTCATACTGATTATTTTTGCCGGTGGACATTATTATCTGATACTTGTTTTGACCCACAATGCCGGATATCCAATCAACTGCCACAGAATTGATTTTTTCGGCGCCCAGACTGCCGCCAAAAATCAAAATAACCTTTCTCTCATCAAGGTCAAGCTTCCTTTTGGCAGTGAATTGGTCGGTGGCAAGGATTGATGGTCTCACTGGATTGCCTGTAACCTCAATCTGACGGCACGCAGGAATAAACTTCTTGGCCTCTGCCATACTCAGTGCCACAACATCCACAAATCTTGCCAGAAGTCTTACGGTAACTCCCGGATAGGCATTTGCCTCATGCACCAGAGTAGGAATCTTCATCATTGCTGCAGCAAGCAACACCGGTCCGGTGACATATCCGCCAGTGCCCATAACAACATCAGGTTTGAATTCTTTTATAATCTTCTTTACTCGTCTTATACCATCAAAAATTTCAGCAAGAGTCTTTGCATTTTTGAAACTTAGTTTGCGCTGAAACCCATGAATCTTTATAAACTTGATATCATACCCCTGTTTTGGGACAAGGGTTGCCTCCATGCCGTTTTCTGAACCAATGAACAAAAACTGGCTGTCAGGCTCTTTTTCCTTTATAAAATTTGCAACAGCAACGGCGGGGTTTACATGTCCCGCTGTTCCACCGCCGGTAAACAGAATTCTCATACCAAAATCTCGCCTTTCTCTTTGCAAGATACATTTAAAAAGCTAAAGTTTGCTGTGTTTTGACACATTAAGCACTATGCCCATCTCTGACATGGTAATTGCCAATGCCGTTCCGCCGTAGCTGAAAAACGGCAATGGCATACCAGTAACAGGAATTGACGATGTTACAACCGCTATGTTTACAAGTGCCTGAATTGCTATCATGGCAATTATACCAGTGGTGAGAAGTGTTCCAAAAAGGTCAGGTGCCTTGAGGGCAATCTTAACACCCCTGGCAATCAGGAATATAAACATAAGGGATACAAGTACTGCTCCCAGAAGTCCGAATTCCTCCGCAAGAATGGAGAAAATAAAGTCGTTCTGGGGTTCAGGTATATTCATGTACTTTTGTCTGCTTTGGCCCAGTCCTGCACCAAAAATTCCACCGGAGCCTATGGCATAAAGTGACTGAACTATCTGCCAGCCCTCGCCCTGTATATCCTTAAACGGGTCGAGGAAGGTTGTGACACGAGCCAATCGGTAAGGAGCCATGGCAATCGCCATAACCAAAATCGGTAATGCAGCAAGGCCAAGGATCATAAAATGTCCTATCTTTGCCCCCGCCACAAACAAAAGTATTACGCAGGTTGCCACAATAAGCATTGTACAGCTGAAATGTGGTTCCATCATAATTATCAACGCAACAACACCGATAATAGCTATGTACATAAAGAACACACCAAAGCTTTTAAGTTCCTTATAGTTTTTGGACAAACTATAGGAGAAAAAAACTATCATTGTGATTTTTGCCACCTCGGATGGCTGAAAGTTAATGGGACCAATGTAAATCCAACGTCTTGCATCGTTTATCTTTCTTCCTATCCCAGGAACAAGCACCAGAATAAGAAGCAATACACTCATCACCAAACCCGGAAATGCCCACTGTTTAAGTTTTCGGTAATCATAGTTTGCTGTTATAAGCATCCCGATACTTCCAAAGACCGCCCACAAAAGCTGTTTTTTGAAATAATAGAAACTGTCATTGTTTGTTGACTGGCTGGCATACGCAATAGGGCTGCTGGCGCTTAAAACCATAAGCAATCCAAATGCAAGTAATATATAAACCGCCACCAAAAACTGCAGGTCTGCACCTTTTGTGGCACCTGCAAGTCCACGGATTTTAGACGCAACAAGCTGCCCGTTGTTGACTGTTTTTGGCTTTTGTATGATTTTTTTTCTTTGTACCCACTTCATAACTATCACGGTCAGCCTTTCCAATAAATTTTAACGCTTTTGCTCTTAAATCAAAAGCCCTAATATACACAGACACACTGTCACCAATGAGAAAATGGCAACAATCTTTTTTTCACTCCATCCGCACATCTCAAAATGATG
>JAZRNA010000080.1:0-5335 GCA_045647945.1 Clostridia bacterium | reverse complement strand
CATTTCTGTATTCTTGTCTGCCAGTGCTTTATATTGACTGCTCTTTTCACAAAGTGTTTGTTGTAAATCATTATAGTTCTTCATTATATCGTCCGCAAAGGACACCAATCTTTCCACATCAATATCCTCCACTTTCATAACAAACCCATGTCCCAAAGAATCAACAACCGCATTCACCTTGGGGTCATAATCAAGGGCTATGGCAGGAACGCAATTTTTAGCTGCATAAATCAAAGTATGGAGCCTCATGCCCAAGACAAGCCTTGCCTTTCCTACAACACCAAGTATAACCTTGGGCGAAAGACCTGTCTCAAGAACACCGCAAGGCACCTTGATAAGTTCTGCAATTTCTGCCGAAATCCCTTTGTCAAATACATCCTGCATGGCCACAACCAAGGGAATAAGCCCGTGTTTTTCATAAACCCGTTCAGCAAAGACTGCAATTTTTTCTTTGAAATTCTTATCGTTCTTTTTCCATTCACGGACCGCAATCACAAAGAAATCTTTATTTTCAGGGGCACCGCTCCTTGAAATAGCCTCCATAACCGCCTTTTCGTCACCATTCTCCAAGGCAAAAACAGGGTCTGCCGTAACAAACGCTGGGATATTGGGGTCAATAATTCCCTCAAGTTCCTGTCGGGAGGATTTTTCCCTGAGGGTTATCATATCAACCTTATTAATCACTTTTTTCACACACCAGAGATTTCGCGCCTTGGTAACCGGGCCTATGCCATTGGCATACAACATAACCTTTGCACCGCAAAACTTCGCCAAGCCCATAATCATTAGATAATAATATAAGGACTTGGAACTGGTAACATCCTGTATAAGGCTGCCCCCGCCACTAATGAGCAATTTTGTCTTTCTGAGCTCTCTAAAAATACCAACATAGCTAAATCTGTCAATGGACTTCACATTATACAGCTTCGCCGTCTCTTCGGGGACCTTTGATAAAACAGTTATCTCAACATTTGGGCATCTGTTTTTCAGTCCCGCAATAATCGCAGACAAAATAGAGTCATCACCGCTGTTGTGAAAGCCATAGTATCCTGAAACCACAACATCTGTTGTCCTTTTGCTGTTTCCGTGGACAAGATACCTCTCAATATCCTCAAACTCACCTGTGTCCACCTGATTTATCTTAGAATCCTTGATAATGGAAATATACATTTTAAGGGCATCATCCGCCATGGTCTCTACAGAATAATATTTCTTCACAGTTTCTATGGAATAATCACCCAGATGTTTTCTGTATTCGTCGTCTTGTGGTGCAAGAATCTTCAGCAAGTCATCACGCAAGCCTTCCATTGTGGTCATTTCGCAACCACGGCAACAGAAGTTGGTGTCAATGGAAAGCTGCAGCTTGTCCTCATCAAATATACCTATATATCCCTCATTTCCTGCAATGATTGCAGGCTTTCTTGCAGCCATTGCCTCAAGGGCAGCACGGCTTACACCCACAAAGACATCCCCTGATGCCACAAATTTGTTTATGTCGGTACGTCCTCCGGCAATGATTACAACTCTGTTGCCCAGAGCTTTGTTCATCTGGTCAGCTTCTTCTTTCACCTTTTCAAAATCATTGCCGCCCCCGACAATCACAACCTCAAGGTCGGGGATTTCCTTTATCAGATAAGGCACCGCCTCAATCAGCTTATGTGCAGCAAAACTGCGGTCTGTATCCATTCGGCTGACATATACAACACGAGTCTTGTCCTCACCAAAATCAAATTCCTTTGCGACATCAGAAAAGTCAATATTCTCCGAAAACTTCTCCATGTCAACACCATTGATTGTGACCCTTATATCATCAGCATCAAGTCCGTAATTGTCCACAAGATACTTTTTTATATCATCGCTTACCGCCAGAGTCCGGTCTCCCCAGTTGGTCAGCAGATTAAAGGGAAAGCTGGTATCAAAAACCCAATGTGCCGTTGTGACGAATCTGAACTTATACTTTCTGTGCAAAAGTCCGCACAAGAATCCCGGAATACGGGCATGAGCATGGACTACATCAATTTTATAGTCCAGAATAATCCGTTCAAGTTTCCTGTATGCACTCCACAAAGAAGACACCGCCTTGTTGTGAAGAGTCACATCAAAATGTTTGATTCCTGCATCTTCCAGTTCTTTCACATAAGCACCGCCGTTGGATGCAACAAAAACCTCAACACCCCGTCTCGCCAAAGCCTTTGAAAGCTCTACAATATGGGTTTCTGCACCGCCGATATCAAGCTGCATTGTGGCCATTAAAACTCTCATATGCTCAAATTTCCTTTGTTTATTTATTTTCCTCTGTTTCAGCCTTTGCAGTAGGGCTGAATACATCTTCAACCAACTGAGTCATTTTTCTTCCGTCGCATAGATAATATGAAATTCCGCTTATTGTCTGAGGTGCTCCCGGAAGCTGATACATGGTAACATTCTCTGAATCTATTCTACTGATTGCCCCCAGATGCTTCACCAAATCCTTTGCGGTATAATTGGTTCTTACATTCTTTTTGACAACCTCAAAAACATCTCCAGCCTTCAGCAGATACTTGGGTTGCAACTTTTGCTGAACAAGAGCCTTTATAAACGCCTGCTGGGCCTCTATTCTTCCCAAATCCCCTGTTGCATAACCTTTGTAGCCGGGATTTCCCTGCCTGAACCTGACAAAATCATGGGCCTGCTTGCCATTGAGATGCTGCATTCCTGCCTGCAAGTCTATATGCAAATTCTGAACAGGGTCATCATATTTCATGCGGAAAGGAACCTCAAAATCAACACCGCCCAGAGCATCAATTATCTCCTGAAATCCGTCAAAGTTCACACTCATAAAATAATGTATAGGAAGACCTGTCAACAGTTTCACCTTTTGAACACTCAGTTCCTCAGGTTCTTCAATATTTCCTTTTTTCACTTCCTGTGCTCCGATTCCCACCGCGGCGTTTATTTTCTGATATCCTTTGCCCATTGGAACTCTGGTATCACGGGGTATAGAAAGTATGTTGACCTTGCCCGTCCTGCCATTGAGGCTGGCAAGCATAATGGTATCGCTTCGCATTCCGCCCTCATCAACGCCAAGAAGCAAAATGTTCACTACCCCGACTCCCCCCTCAGTTTGTTTGTCCAGGGAGGCAAGGGTGATTTCTTCACCAAGATACAGACCCGTCAGCCATTTGGCAGACAAAACTCCGCCAACAGTAGCAAAAACCACACACAGAATACATACTGCAGACAAAATTATTTTACCTTTTTTGCTAAACATACTCAATTTATATCTTTGCCTTTCTCACAGGAACAATCTTCACATGTCCCCTATGTAGTTTACCTTCTTTGTAAATCGATTATATCACCACAGCCCGCAGCCGTCAACAAAAACACCAAAACGAAATATATTTTTAACACAAATTTCACATTTCACAAAGATTTTTGTCCGACCGTTTGTAAAGCACAAATTTGTTGCCAATAACAATTACCACCTGTGATGCAGTCTTTTCCGCAAGTTCCTCCGCTGCCTCACGAATCCCCATCATTGAATTCTCAAGGACATGCACCTTAATAAGTTCCCTTGCCGCCAAGGCATCTGCTGCTGTTTTCACCACATTGGGCGAAATTCCGTCTTTTCCTATTTGATAAAGCGCCGGCACGTTTGCCGCCAATCCTTTGAGATATGCTCTTTCTTTGCTTGTCATTTTTTATTTTCCTTTCTCCAACAAAATATCTGCAAGCCTTGCAAACTGCAAAAGGCTCAGTTTTTCACCTCTTATATTTTCGTCAAGCCCCATCTCTTCAAGGGCATCCTTGACCGAATCTTTTCCTATATTAATATAAGGACTTTTTGAAAGTGCATTAAGCAGGGTCTTTCTTCTTTGCCCAAAAGCCGACTTGATAATGTCAAACATAAGCTTTTTATTCTTAACATCAACAGTAGGCTTTTCTGTCACCTCAAGGCGTATAACCACCGATGCCACCTTGGGTTGTGGCATAAAGCAGTGAGGTTCTGCCTTTGTAACTATTTTGGGCACGGTATAAAACTGCACCGCAGCAGACAAAGCACCATAATCCTTGCCCCCGGGACTTGCCGCCATGCGGTCAGCGACTTCCTTTTGTACCATAACCGTCAAGGACTTTACAGGTATTTCCTCTTCCAAGAACTTCATTATAATCGGAGTTGTTATATAATAAGGAAGATTTGCCACAACATGCACCGGCATATCCCCAAATTCATCTGCAATCAGTTTTTTCAGGTCCACCTTCAAAACATCTTCATTGACCACCGCTACATTGTCAAATTCTTTCAAGGTGTAGTCAAGCAATGGCATAAGACTCTTGTCAATCTCCACCGCCACCACTTTTTTGGCGCTCCTTGCAAGCTCACGGGTCAGCACCCCGGCACCAGGGCCTATTTCCAGAGCCCCTGAATTTTGGTCAACTCCTGAACCATGGACAATCTCAGACAGCACTCCCTCATCAATAAGGAAGTTCTGACCCAAAGACTTTGAAAAAGAGAATCCGTGCATCTCAATAACTCTTTTAAGTTCTGAAGGATTATAAAGTTTCATTTATTTATTCCTTTCACTGCCTAAATTAAAAGCACCGGACCCATTTCTGGCCCAATGCCCTGCAAAGCGGAAATATTTTTTCTAAATTTAAAAAAACGCATTGACAAAGGCAAATCCTTGTGATATAATAGTTACCTATTATAGTGCGTACTTTTGCGTATTTTTCAATTTCACCCTTATTTTTTGCTGTATTTGCAGTATATCATACATGTATGAAAAATGCAATAGCTGTTTAAAATATTTTTGTGAAATTTTTTCCAATTTGTAAAAATTAATACAATATATTGTGCTGCTATAGGTGTTATATATACAATGCGGTTGACGTTTTGCCGTCAACGCAAATATTACGAAGAGGTGATTATTTATGGTACATCCGGTGAAACTTGGCAGAAATACCCGAATGAGCTACGGTAAGATAAGGGAAGTTATTGACATGCCCAATCTTATCGAAATCCAGAAAAATTCCTACGACTGGTTTTTAACCGAAGGTTTGAAAGAGGTTTTCCACGATGTGTCACCTATTACAGACTACGCCGGCAATCTCATTCTGGAATTTGTTGACTACAGAATAGATATGAACCCCAAATATGACATTGAGGAATGCAAAGAGCGTGACGCTACATATGCGGCACCCCTCAGGGTCAAGGTACGTCTTATCAACAAAGAAACTGGCGAAGTCAAGGAACAGGAAATCTTTATGGGTGATTTCCCCATTATGACCAATGGCGGCACTTTTGTGATTAATGGCGCAGAGCGTGTCATTGTATCCCAAATTGTTCGTAGCCCAA
>JAZRNA010000079.1:0-20534 GCA_045647945.1 Clostridia bacterium | reverse complement strand
AGATATCGGCTATGACGGCTGGGTAACTGCAGAAATGATACCCCCGTACACACACTATCCCGAAACAATTATATACAACACCTCAAATGCTATGGACAGCATTTTGGGACGCAAGAAATTTTAAGGAGGATTTGATTATGTTAAAAGTAGGATTGATTGGATGCGGATTCATGGGCGGAATGCACTCTGCCTGCTACAAAGAAATCGCTGATGTTGAAATCGTTGCCGTTGCAGACGTAAGACCTGAAAAGGCTGACGAAATTGCAAAAATTCACAACGCAAAAGTTTTTGCAACAGGTATGGATTTGATTGCAAACGCAGACGTAGATGTTGTTGATATCTGTCTGCCCACATATCTTCACACCGAACATGCTGTTGCTGCAATGAAAGCCGGCAAAAACGTTTTTGTTGAAAAACCCGTTTGCCTCAACAAAGAAGAGGGCGAACTTCTCCTCAAGACCGAAAAGGAAACCGGAGCAAAAGTTCAGGTTGGTCAGGTTATCAGACTTTGGGATGAATATGTATGGCTCAAAGGCGTTGCTGACAGCGGCGAATACGGCAAAATTCAGTCAGCAGTATTCAAAAGACTCAGCTCAGTTCCTACATGGGCATGGGAGGGCTGGTTGCATGACGCATCAAAGAGCGGTTCTGTTGCTCTTGACATGCACATCCACGATGTTGACTTTATGAGATATCTCATGGGCGAACCCAATGACTTTGATTCCTCCGTTGTCCGCAACGAAAAAGGTTGCATTGAACAGATATTCACAACATTCCGTTATGATGATGCTGCAGTAACAGTTGAAGCATGTTGGGACTATCCTCAGGACTTCCCCTTTGCAGGTGCTTTCCGCGTTAAGTTCGAAAAGGCAACCGTTGTCCTTGACGGCAACGGCCTCACAGTATACTTCAAAGACGGCGGTCAGACCAAACCCGAAATCAAACCTTCTTTCGAGGCAAGCAACGATATCGGCGGCAATGTTTCCAGTCTTGGCGGATACTTCAACGAGCTTAAGTATTTTGTTGACAAGCTCAATGCCGGTGAAGAACTTACTGTTGCACCTCTCTCAGAAGGTGTTAAATCAGCAGAACTGGTATTCAGCGAAATCGAAAGTGTAGGCGGAGCACAGATATAATGAAAGTTTACAACATTGCCCTCATCGGCTGTGGTCAGATGGGTGCTGCCCATCTGGATGACATCTATTATAAGGAAAACGTAAAAATTACATATGTGTGTGATTTGGACATTGAGAAGGCAAACCTCTTCAAAAGGAAGTACAATGCAACAAATGTAGTAACCGACTTCAAAGAATGCATTGCCAAGGATGATGTGGATATAGTGATTGCATCCACATATCCTTCCACACATCTTCCCATTCTGAAAGAGTGTATTGCCCATGGCAAACATTTGCTTTGCGAAAAGCCAATCACCACAAATCTGGAGGACGGCAAAGAATTTGTGGATTTGGTAAAGGCCAATCCCCAGATAAAGGTCCTCATCGGCCATATTTTAAGGCACAACACCACCTATAACAAGGTGTGCGATATGATAAAGGCGGGAGCCATCGGCTCCCCCATCATCATGCGTATGGCACAGAACCATCATACTATGAACTGGCAGAAGTACCTCAATCTTATCAAAGAAACTTCGCCCATCATAGACTGTGGTGTTCACTATATAGATGTTATGCGTTGGTTCACCGGTGCTGATGTAACAAGCGTCTCCGGGGTAGGACTGCGTACAGACGAAGAGGTTCCTGAAGATAAGTATAACTATGGCATTATGACCGTCAAATTGTCTGACGGCTCGGTGGGTTATTATGAGGCAGGTTGGGCAAACACCATGTCCTCGGACAACCTGAAAGAATTCATTGGTCCCAAGGGAAGAATCAAGCTGGTTTATCGCAAAGACAGACAAACCCATCAGGAAGAGGGAGATTTGATAGAATACTACAGATATCCCGAAAAAACCTATGAGCTGATAAACATAGACAGCAAGAGAAAACCCACAGGCAAGCAGCTTGACTGCCTTATTGACGTGATAGAAAATGATTCACAGCCAACCCCCACCATTGACGAGGTATGGGAGAGTTTCAGAATTGCAGCAGAGGCAGACAATATAATCAGAGGTGTATAAACCATGAAAAAAGGTATAATCTTGGAAAGTTTCAAAACCGACTATGACACCGCCATGGCACTTGCCAAGGAATTAGGTTTTGAGGGAGTGCAATTCTACGGCAACTACTACACTCCCCAAACAACAGAACTGCCCGTTTCGGCAGTCTGTGCTGAGATTGACGGGGACAGTTTTGAAAGTTACAACAAAGACCGTATAGAGAAGACAAAAGAAATCATGGCCCTTGCAAAGTCTTTAGATTGTAGTGTGGTAACCACCCACATCGGCGTTGTGAACCTTGAAAATACCGATATGAAAAGGGCTATTGAGGAGATAGGTGCCTACGGCGAAACAATAGGTGTAAAACTCGCCATTGAAACAGGCCCCGAAAAGTGTGCCACTCTTAA
This sequence comes from Clostridia bacterium, assembly GCA_045647945.1. Classification (GTDB taxonomy): domain Bacteria; phylum Bacillota; class Clostridia; order Monoglobales; family Monoglobaceae; genus SIG440. The sequence goes on along the minus strand of JAZRNA010000079.1, from coordinate 18,011 downwards.
GCAGTTTATAGAAGGTCTTGACACCAAAAACGTAGGTGTCAACTTTGACCCCGCCAACCTTGTAATGGTTACAGGGGACGACCCCGTAAAGGGTATATATACTCTTAGGGACCATATCCTGCACGTCCATATAAAAGACGGCATCATGCTGAAACAAACCGACCCCAAGGTGATTTATGACTTCTTCGCCAGCGGTGGCATAGGTGATTTGCGACTTGATGAATATTTCCGCGAAACCCCTCTGGGTGACGGAGATGTAGACCTTGAGGGTGTAATCAGTGCTCTTTCGGACATTGGTTATGACGGTTACCTGACCATTGAACGGGAAACAGGTGCCAATCCTATAGACGATATCAAAAAAGCCGTAGCATATCTGGACAGCTTAATTTAAAACTAAGTAAAGACATTCAAAAGGTTCTGCAACAATATGTTGCAGAACCTTTTTGTTGCGTTCAGCTGTTCTCGGCTATAATATTCGTTATAAGAGGATAAAAGGCACAAAAGACTTGACTAATCCGCAAAAAAATGGTAAAATTATATGATACAATAAGATATTTATGCGATATAATCAATTTTCACAGAAACTGATAAAATTTATATACAGAGAGGCAACGAAAACTATGAAAAACATGGGATTAAATGAAATAAGAGAAAAATACCTTTCTTTTTTTGAGTCAAAGGATTGCTTAAGACTGGACAGCTTTTCGCTTGTACCCAAGAACGACGCAAGTCTTTTGCTTATTAACTCAGGTATGGCGCCAATGAAAAAATGGTTCACAGGTGCGGAAGTGCCGCCAAGAAAAAGGGTTACAACCTGTCAGAAGTGTATCAGAACCCCTGACATTGAATGCGTGGGCAAAACCGCAAGACACGGCACTTTCTTTGAAATGCTGGGCAACTTTTCCTTTGGTGACTACTTCAAGCGCGAGGCAATCAACTGGGCATGGGAGTTTTTGACCAAGGTTATGGAAATTCCTGAAGAAGTTTTGTGGATTACCGTGTATGAAGAGGACGACGAAGCAAAGGATATATGGGTAAACGAAGTTGGCGTAAATCCTGAAAGGGTTGTTAAATTGGGCAAAGAGGACAACTTCTGGGAACATGGAACAGGCCCTTGCGGACCTTGTTCCGAAATCCATGTTGACCGAGGTGTTGAATGCGGTTGCGGCAAGCCTGACTGCAAGCTGGGCTGTGACTGTGACAGATTTATGGAAGTGTGGAATCTGGTGTTTACCCAGTTTGACAAGGACGAGGACGGCAACTACAACCGTCTGGCTAACCCCAACATTGACACAGGTATGGGTCTTGAGAGACTTGCCTGCATTATGCAAGGGGTGAACAACCTTTTTGAAGTTGACACTGTTCAGAACACCATGAAACATATCTGCCGCATTGCAGGCGTTGAATATAAGAAAGACGAAAAAACAGACATTTCTCTTCGTGTTATAACCGACCACATCCGCAGTACAGTAATGATGGTATCCGATGGTGTTATTCCGTCAAACGAGGGCAGAGGTTATGTTCTCAGACGACTGCTCAGACGTGCAGCAAGACACGGCAGACTCCTTAATATAAAGGGCGAATTCCTTTATACAGTGGCAGATACTGTTATTGATTCGTCAAAACAGGGTTACCCCGAGCTTGACGAAAAGAGAGAATATATCAAAAAGGTTATCAGAATTGAAGAAGAAAAGTTCTCAAAAACCATTGAGGGCGGTCTTGCAATCCTGAATACCTATATAGAAGAAACCAAAGCACAGGGCAAGGACACTTTGGAGGGCAAAGACGCATTCAAGCTCAATGATACCTATGGATTCCCCATTGACCTGACTGTTGAAATCTGTGAGGAACAGGGACTCAAGGTGGACCGTGAGGGCTTTGACAAAGAACTTAAAAACCAAAAGGATACAGCAAGAGCCAACAGAAAAGACGGCTCAAGCTGGGATGATGACAGTGCTGTCAACATTAAAGCAGATGCAACAGAGTTTGTTGGATATGACAGTTTGACAGCAGAGGGCAAAATTACAGGCATTGTATGCGACAACAATCAGGTTGAGGCAATAGGATCAGGAGACGAAGGCATTGTTGTTGTTGAAAAATCGCCTTTCTACGCTGAAATGGGCGGACAGGCAGGCGACATAGGTGAAATTTGCACCAAAGGCGGCAAAGCAAAAGTTCTTGACACCAAGAAAAACGGCGACGGGGTTTATTTCCACGTGGTAAAGGTTGAGGAAGGCTCAATCTCTGCAGGGGATATGGCAACCCTTTCTGTTTGCAAAGAGAACAGAATGGCAATCTGCCGCAATCACTCCACAACACACCTTTTGCACAAGGCTCTTAAAGAAGTTCTGGGCAACCATGTTGCACAGGCTGGCTCTGAGGTAACAGCAAAGCGTCTCAGATTTGACTTCTCACACTTTGAAGCAATGACCGCTGACGAAATCAAGGCTGCGGAAACTTTGGTGAACAAAGCAATTCTTGAGGCTATGCCCATCGTTGTACAGGAGCTCGCCATTGACGAGGCAAAAAAACTGGGTGCGACAGCACAGTTTGGTGAAAAATACGGCGCAGTTGTAAGAGTTGTCTCTATGGGTGATTATTCAGTTGAATTCTGTGGCGGAACACATCTTACCAACACTGCACAGGCAGGACTCTTTAAGATTGTTTCTGAAAGCGGTGTGGCAGCGGGCGTGCGCCGAATAGAAGCGGTGACAGGCTTTGGTGTTCTTGATGTATTGAACGATGCAAAAGAGACCGTGGCAAAGATTGCAGAGACAATCAAATCTGGTGTACATGATGTTGAAATAAAGGCTCAGGGCCTGGTTGATGAAAACAAGAACCTTAAACGTGAACTGGAAAGCCTTAAGAGCAAAATGGCAAACAGTTCAGTTGGGGAACTGGCTGACAACGCCGTAACGGTAAAAGGAATTAAAGTTATTGCACACCGTCTTGCTGATGGTCTAGATATGAATGCACTCCGTGCGGCAGGTGATAATCTGAAACAAAAGCTGGACTGTGCGGTTATTGTATTGGCATCAGCCAGCGATGAAAAGGTAAATATTATCTCAATGGCAACAGCCGAGGCTGTGAAATTGGGTGCCCATGCGGGAAACATCATTCGCGAGGTTGCCAAGACTTGTGGCGGCGGTGGCGGCGGCAAGCCGGACAGTGCTCAGGCTGGCGGCAAGGATGCGTCCAAGATTCAGGCGGCACTTGATATGGTGAAAGACTTAATTTAAATTCCGGGAGGACAACAAAATGTCAGATTGTCTTTTTTGTAAAATTATTCAGGGTGAAATACCCTCTACCAAGGTATACGAGGATGAATTTGTTCTGGCTTTCAGGGACATTGACCCCCAGGCGCCTGAGCATATCATCATAATACCCAAAGAACATATAGCATCTGCAAATGAAATCAACGACAGAAATTCTGCTGTTATAGCAAAAATCTTTGAAGCAGCAGGAAAGATTGCAAAAGATTTGGGCTTTGCAGAAAAGGGCTACAGAATTGTGAACAACTGCGGTGAGGACGGCGGACAGACCGTTGGTCACATCCATTTCCATCTTTTGGGCGGCAGAAGTTTGCAGTGGCCTCCAGGTTAATACCAGAAGACAAAACTTTGTATCTGCAACAGTCTTTTGTTGCAGATGCTCAAGAAACATCGGAAAGGAATGACGTTCAAATGAATCAGAACTTCGACAAATATATTGATGCCATACTGGAACAGCACAAAAATATAAGTTCCATACCAGGTCACTATTATACCGAATATAATGTAAAGAGGGGACTCAGAAACCCTGACGGCACAGGTGTTCTTGCGGGGCTTACAGCCATTGGTGAGGTACACGGATATGTTCTTGATGAGGGGACAAAGGCACCCATTGAGGGCAAGTTGCGTTACAGAGGTATCTCCATTGAGGATATTGTTGAGAATTGTCAGAAAGAGGGCAGGTTTGGTTTTGAAGAAGTTATTTTTCTGCTGCTTTTTGGCACTCTGCCTAGCAAAGAGGAGCTGGAGGAGTTTTCTCAAAGTATTGCCGCAAAAAGAACATTGCCCGAAAACTTTGCAGAGGATATGATTCTTAAGGCACCAAGCAACAATATAATGAACAAGCTGGCAAGGTCGGTTCTTGCGCTTTATTCCTATGATGAAGAAAATCCTGATGATATAAGCATGGGAAATCTTTTCAGACAAAGTTTGGAGCTGATAGCAAGATTTCCAACTCTGATTGCATATGCTTATGCAGCAAAAAGACACTATTATGATAAAAAGAGTTTGGTTCTTCACAATCCCGACCCATCCCTCTCTATTGCTGAGAACTTTTTGTATATGATAAGACCTGACCACAAATATACCAAAACAGAGGCTCGGGTTCTTGATTTGGCACTCATGCTCCATGCAGAGCATGGCGGAGGTAACAACTCGGCATTTTCTATAAGGGTGTTGTCCTCCAGCAATACAGATACATATTCAGCGGTTGCTGCGGCAATCGGCTCTCTCAAAGGCCCTAAACACGGCGGTGCCAACCAGAAAACTCTTGCACAAATGGCGGAAATGAAAGCCAACATTGATGACTGGAGTGATGACGAGGCTATTTATGATTATCTTTGCAAAATTGTTCGCAAAGAGGCAGGGGACGGCAGCGGATTGATTTATGGCATAGGTCACGCTATTTATACTTTGTCTGACCCACGTGCTGTGCTACTGAAAGAATGTGCAGAAAAGATGTCCAGGGAACTGGGCGAGGATGCAGAAAAAGAGTTTAAACTTTATGCAGCCGTAGAAAGACTTGCCCCCAAAGTTTTTGCAGACATCAAAGGTATTAATGCCCCAATGCCCGCAAATGTGGACTTGTATTCAGGATTAATATATCAAATGCTGGGTATTCCTGAGGAACTTTACACGCCAATATTTGCGATGTCAAGGGTTGTAGGCTGGTGTGCACACCGGATTGAAGAAGTTCTTACCGGCGGCAAAATTATACGCCCGGCTTACCGAAGTGTTGTAAAACGCAGAGAGTATACACCCATTGACGAGAGATAAAAAATGCACCCCGGAGATTTTCCGGGGTGTTTTCTTTCAGATTATTTTTTTAATCAGTTCTGCTACGTACATCTCTACGGCTATCCATTTGTCAACAAGACCTGAACGCACGGACGCGGTATATTCCACACCTTTTAGGGTCATCCTCTTCAGGTAGTCATTGTCAAATCTCCGACTTTGTTCGGAAAGTTTTTTGATTACAAAGGGATGTCTTCGAGGTTCAAAATACTCTCCTATTTTATCCAGTGACAGACGGTCGTCCAGAAGTTGTTTCACCATAAGAAGTTCGCCCATTCTTGATGCGAGCAGGGTCAGGACTGTTGATGCGTTCTCTCCTGATGCAGACAGGGCACGGAGTTCCTCAAACACTTTTTTGGTTCTGCCCTCGGAGATGCTGTCTATCATATCAAAAACCCTTGCATCTGAGGTTTTTGAAACCACCGACTGGATATCCTGAGAGGTAATCCTTTCTCTGTCGCCCACAAAGTTCAGCACTTTGAGAAACTCGGTTGAAATGGTCGCCATGGATTGACCGCAAAGCTCTATCATCTTTGAAAGGTCACTTGACAGTACGATTTTACCTTTTTCTTCAAACTTTTTCTCAAGCCACAACTCAAGCTGCTTTGGTGACAGTAGGTCAAACTTCACGATGTTACCGTGTTTTTTAAACACTTCCAGATTTTTCTCTTTCTTTTTGTCAAATTCATGCTCCGCAAAGATAACCGTAATGTATTCCGGCAAGTCGGAAAGGCTTTCGCACAGTTTGGCAAAATCCTTGTTCTTGGCATTGCCGAAGATACCACTGTCCTTTACCACCACTATTTTTCTGTCTGACATAACAGGCACAGAAAGAAGCTGTTCTTCCACGTCCTGACAGGTTGTCCGCTTGCCTTCAAGCTTTATAAAGTTCAGGTCCTCAAAGTCTTTGTCAATAAGGCGGCTTTTTATGGATTTTATTTTGTTTTCCAGAAGAAACTGTTCTTCGCCGTAAAAGAAGTAAAGCCTTCCCAGCTTGTTGCCTGAGATTTGTCTGTCAAGGTCTTTTGGTTCCATAATCTTTGCCGTTCCTTTCTCTTTTATTTACTAAATTTTATATCCCGGATTCCGTCATAATCCACGTAAAACGTGATGTTCCCGTCATCTGATGTGTTGTATATTCTTATATCATCATTTTCAAGGCGGTCAAGCACTTCGTAATGAGGATGTCCATAAGGGTTGTCGGTTCCTGCACTTATTATAGCATAAGTGGGGTCTGCTGCATCCAGAAAATTCTTTGACGAAGAGGTAGAAGAGCCATGATGTGGTACTTTAAGCACATCACATTCAACGTCATATGTTTTGATGATTTCCTTTTCGGCACGGGCCTCTATGTCACCCGTTATAAGAAAAGATGTATCAAAATATTTTACCCAAAGGACCAGGGAACTGTTGTTGTGGAAATTGTTTCCTGAAAGCCCCCCAGCTTTGGGGTGCAAGACCTCTATAGTCAAATCTTTGCAGTCGTTTTTCAAAAAGTCACCTTTTGAGATGTATTCTATTTCTGTGCGGGTTGCTTTGGCGGCGGTCTCCAAATCGGACCGAGTTGTGTCGGTGTCCTCGTACTCCGGTAACACCAGCTTTGCAACCTTGCCTCTGTCTGCCAATTCATAAATACCACCGGAATGGTCGCTGTGATAGTGGGTTACAACGGCGGTATCCACCTTGTCAATGTCTTTGGAATCAAGAAAAGGCTCAAGATGTGAGGAGTAGGTGTCAAATTCGCCTCCGTCAATGAGGATTGTCTCACCCTCCGGGGTTTCAATCAAAGCAGAGTCACCCTGCCCTACATCAATAAAGGTTATTTCCAGAGAACCGCTTTTGGTAGCAGTGCGGATAGTCTCCGGCAGGGTTGTTGTTGCAAAAGATGCAAGAATCGCCGCAATAATTGTAAGAATATAAAACCAACGCCTTTTATCCGATAACTTGCGGTATTTTGTCATACAAACAACCTCCCCTGAAAATTTTGAGTAATCAAAAGGGCTGTCACACGGGCAGCCCTTCATGTTTTAAATTTTATTGGAAAATACGTCTGCCGCAAGTAAGTCGGCCTGCATAATTTCCTGTAACAATACTTTCGTATTTAACAACATCTCCGGTTTGCGGAGAGTGAATCATCATACCATTGCCAGCATAAATGCCAACGTGATTTATGTATCCGCTTCTGTTGGTGAAACCAACTATGTCACCGGGCTGAAGTGCGTTTTTGGGAACCCATTTGCCGTTTGTCATCTGGTCTGCGGCAACACGGTTAAGTGTAACTCCCATAGATTTGTAAAGGAAGTATACAAATCCGCTGCAGTCAAAACCGCTGGGAGATGAGCCTCCGTAAACGTAAGGTGTGCCTAAGTACTGTTTTGCAAGTTCCACAATAGCTTGTCCCTTTGTTGAAACTGCGGTATTTCTTGATGGCATTTCGCCCTGCATAACCTTGATGTAATCAAGAGAAACATAGCCTGTAACGCCGTTAAAAGAAACCTTTGCCCAGCCTGATTCCAGACTGTATATGTTCACATATTGTCCGTTGGGAATCTGTGCCAGGATGCTTGAATTTGTGGTAGCTGACTGACGCAGGTTCAAAAGTGATGCTGTAACTATTCCGTATGATGTGCCCCCGTTTGCCGATGCTGTAAAAGATACGGCAGAAAGAGCTATAATCAGGGCAACTGTAACTGCCCAAAACTTCTTAAATTTAAACAAAATTTTTACCTCCAAATTGTACGTTAACTCGTATTTCCAGATGTCACTCCTTTCAAAAGCATAAATTCATACATTGCTATGATACCACAATAAACCTTTTTTGTCAACCTCTTTGACAAAATTATTGCAACATTGTTACAAAATGATTACAAAAATTTGGTAAAAGCAGAAAAATTTAAAGTATACTTGACAAAATAAGAAGATTGTGGTATCTTGATTTTAATTGAATAAAAAAATGCGTTGAAGGAGAGTGCTCCGAGGGTAGGTTTTGGAGAGAAACAGTGGTTGGTGCGAACTGTTAAAACCGAATTTGGTTGCTGTAGCTCCCGAGCAGGAAGGAAGAAAGCCGGAATGTTTTGGCAAGTAGAACCTTTCCGTGTTTGCTACGTCAGTGCATAGGGCCTAAATAATATTGGGGTCTGAAAGGGGTATGGTTTTAACAAAACCATGCAATTTGAGTGGTACCGCGGGTGAAATTTCAACTCGTCTCAAAGAAATCTCCTTTGAGGCGATTTTTCTTTTCTCAAAGGAATTCTAAGGAGGAAAAACATGAAAGAAGAAACAATGACAGGCTTGGACTTTAAAATAAGCGAAGTTGCTGCCAGAATCAAGGAACTGCGTCACATCAGCGGAATTTCCGTTGAAACAATGGCAAAGCTTACAGGTGTATCCCGTGAGGAATATGCTGCCTGCGAAGCAGGGACACATGACCTCAGCTTTGCGTTTATTTACAGATGCTCTCTTGCCTTCAAGGTGGGCGTTACTGATATTATTGAGGGTGTCAGCTCCACGCTTAAATCCTACACCATTACCCGCAAGGGCGAAGGGAGAAAGATTGAAGAGGCACACGGTATGGTTTATTACAACCTTGCATCTGCCTTCAAAAACAGAGTGTCAGAGCCTTTGTATGTTGAATGCGCATACGACCCTGAGGCAGAGCAACGGGATATAGAGCTTACCACCCATGCCGGTCAGGAGCTGGATATTGTGGTTAAGGGTTCATTGAAAATTCAGATTGGCTCACACACCGAGACGCTTCACGCCGGAGATACCATTTATTATGACAGTTCAACACCTCACGGTATGATTGCTGTTGGCGGAGAGGATAGCATTTTTTATGCAATAGTCCTCAACGGAACAGAAAGCGATACAGCATCCTCAAAGGGTGTTATGAAGTCCAATTACAAACCACATCAGGAATACAAGCGTGTTTATCACGACTTTATTGATACAAAGGAAGACGAAAACGGCAGTCTTGTTGCTATTGACTTCAAAAATGAAGACAAATTCAATTTTGCCTTTGACGTTATTGACGAAATCGCACGCCGCAAACCTGACAAGCTGGCTATGGTACACTTGTCCAAAGACCACGAAGAAAGACGGTTCACCTTTACCGACTTCATGAAAGAATCTGCACGCTGTGCCAATTATTTCGAGTCTTTGGGAATCAAAAAGGGCGACAAGGTTATGCTGGTTCTAAAGAGACATTACCAGTTCTGGATTGCAACACTGGCTCTTCAGAAAATCGGCGCTGTGTCAATTCCTGCAAGCTTCTTGCTTCAGGAACATGACTATGAGTACCGATATGAGGCGGCAGGAGTTACCGCCATCCTTTGTACTGCTGATGACGATATTGCAGACAGAGCAGAGGCAGGCTCAAAGAACGCACCGCTCCTTAAAGAAAAGATTATTGTTGGAGGAACAAAAGACGGCTGGAGAAACTTTGATGAGGAGTACACAGCCTTCCCCGATGTTTATGAAAGAAAAGCTGACTCACCTTGCGGTGATGATGATATGCTGCTTTACTTTACATCAGGAACAACCGGCAATCCCAAAATGGCTCTTCACAGCTTTAAATATCCCCTTGGTCACTTCCACACAGCCAACTACTGGCATTGCGTTGACCCGGAAGGACTGCACCTTACCATTTCAGACACCGGTTGGGCAAAGGCTGCATGGGGCAAGATTTACGGACAGTGGCTGTGCGAGGCAGCACTCTTTGTCTATGACTTTGACAAGTTTGATGCAGCAGATATTCTGCCCCTGTTTGCAAAGTATAAGATAACCACATTCTGTGCACCCCCTACAATGTACAGAATGCTTATGAAAGAGGATATCTCAAAGTACGATATGTCATCTGTTCAGCACGCAACAACAGCAGGCGAGGCACTTAACCCTGAGGTATTCAAACAGATTGAAAAACTGACAGGACTCAAAATCATGGAGGGCTTTGGCCAGACAGAAACAACTTGTCTTATCGGCAACCTCTATGGTGGCGAGTACAAGCTGGGTGCAATGGGTAAACCTGTACCCCTGTATGATGTTGATATTGTTGACCCCGAGGGCAACAGTGTTGGCGTAGGTGAAAATGGTGAAATAGTAATCAGAACTTCCGAAAAGACTCCCTGCGGATTGTTTAAAGGATATTACCGCGACGAAGAAAAGACCCGCGAAGTATGGCACGACGGACTTTATCATACCGGAGACGTGGCGTATAAGGACGAAGATGGTTTCTACTTCTACGTAAGCCGAATTGATGACGTTATCAAGTCTTCAGGATACCGCATAGGTCCTTTTGAAATTGAAAGCGTTATTATGGAACTTCCTTATGTTCTTGAGTGCGGAGTTTCGGCAGAACCCGATGATGTTAGAGGACAGGTTGTCAAGGCAAGCATTGTTCTCACCAAGGATACTGTTCCCAGCGAAGAACTGAAAAAGGAAATTCAGCAGTACGTCAAAGAACATACCGCTCCTTACAAATATCCCCGAATCGTTGTATTCCGCGATGAACTCCCAAAGACCACAAGCGGAAAGATTATCAGGGCAAAACTGTAAATAAGCAAAAAGATGCCGCAACACAAATGTGTTGCGGCTTTATTTTTTGATTATTTTATACTGAAGATTATGTCACCATAGGATGGAACGGGCCAGAATTCTCTGTCGGAATCTGCCTCGATTTCATCAACCAGCGAGCGGAGCTCTTCCATAAGACTGCATATCCTTTTGCGGTAGTATGTAGCTTTTTCAAGGACATCTCCTTGAGGAACCGACTTCAATGCAGCGTCAAGGGTGTTGTTTGTCTCAAAAATTCTGTCTGCAAGGGCTGCCACACGTTCCAGTTTGATTTTTTCTGACTGGCATGGAATATTTTTGGAAACTTCCCTTTTCGCAATGAGGGTATCACACAGACATCTTTGGATTTTGCTTATAGCAGGGATATAATCCTTTTTAACCATATCCACCATGGTAAGGCCCTCGATATTGATGATTTTGCAGTATTCCTCAAGAATAATCTCGTATCTGGCATGTACCTCTGTCTCGTTGTAGATACCATGCTTTTTGAAAAGGGCAATGTTTTCAGGCTTTATGAAATGAGGGAGTGCATCAACAGTGGACTCCAGATTAAGGAGACCCCGTCTTTCTGCCTCTTTTACCCAGTTATCTGAATATCCGTCGCCGTCAAAGATAATTGCGTGGTGTTCCTTAATGGTTCTCTTTACCAGATTGTGGACAGCACCAAGGAAATCCTGTTCATTTTCAAGCCGGTCCGCAAAGGACTGCAGCTCGTCCGCAACAATGGTGTTGAGCATTATGTTGGCACAGGCAATGGAGTTTGCAGAGCCAACCATACGGAATTCAAATTTGTTGCCCGTGAAGGCGAACGGCGATGTGCGGTTTCTGTCTGTTGAATCCTTGGGGAACTGTGGAAGAACCGTAACGCCAACAGTCATGGTTTCTTTGTTTGTACCCTCATAATCGCTGTCTTCTTTGATAGAGTTGAGGACTGCAGCCAGTTCAGAACCCAAAAACATAGAAATTATTGCAGGGGGTGCTTCGTGAGCACCAAGTCGATGGTCGTTGCCCGCACTTGCTGCAGATATGCGAAGAAGGTCCTGATGCTTGTGTACAGCTGCGATAACAGCACAAAGGAAAACTAGGAACTGTGCATTTTCGTGAGGGGATTTGCCCGGCTCCAAAAGATTTTCACCGGTGTTTGTGGACAGAGACCAGTTGTTATGCTTGCCGCTGCCATTGATGCCCTCAAAAGGCTTTTCGTGAAGAATACACGCCATGCCGTGCCGCGCTGCCACAACTTTCATCATTTCCATGGTGAGCTGATTGTGGTCGGTGGCAATGTTGGTGGTTGTGAATATGGGGGCAAGCTCGTGCTGGGCAGGAGCTGCCTCGTTATGCTTGGTCTTTGCCAGAATTCCCAGTTTCCAGAGTTCCTGGTCAAGTTCTTTCATAAAGGCAGAAACACGGGGCTTCAAATGACCAAAATAATGGTCCTCCATCTCCTGTCCCTTGGGTGCAGGGGCACCGAAGAGAGTGCGGCGGCAATAAACCAGGTCCTTACGCTTTTTAAAAAGTTCTCTGTCAATAAGGAAGTATTCCTGTTCCGGACCCACCGTGGGAACAACTCTTGTAACATTGTCCTTGCCAAAGAGTTTAAGAATCCTTATTGCTTGTTTGTTGAGAGCCTCCATCGAACGGAGGAGCGGCGTCTTTTTGTCCAGAGATTCACCGCCGTAGGAACAAAAGGCTGTGGGGATACACAAAGTACCATCTTTGATGAAAGCGTAGGATGTTGGGTCCCACGCTGTGTAACCTCTTGCCTCAAAGGTTGCACGCAGTCCGCCCGAGGGGAACGAGGATGCATCCGGCTCACCTTTGATAAGCTCCTTGCCGGAAAATTCCATTATAATACTACCGTTTTTTGACGGTGTGATGAAACTGTCGTGCTTCTCGGCAGTTATGCCTGTCATAGGCTGGAACCAGTGGGTGAAGTGGGTCGCACCTTTCTCAATGGCCCAGTCTTTCATTGCAGCAGCAATGATGTCCGCAACATCACGGTCCAGACTTACTCCGTTGTTGATTGTTTGTTTTAATGCACGATAAATCTCTTCCGGCAGGCGTTCTTTCATAACAGCTTCGTTGAAGACCATGCTTCCGAAAAGTTCAGGTATGTTTGTCAACGTGATTTCCCCCTAAAACACTATATAAGAAATATTTATAAATCCCCAAAAAAGGGGCCTATGGGTTCACCCACAGCACCCCTAGAATACATTTGAATTATACACGGATATGGATATTTTGTCAATGAAATAAAAAAAATACTTGCATTTTCCAAAAAACTGTGGTAACATGTTAAGAGTTGACTTGAAAATCAGATTATAAAGTGGAGGTGAAATCATGCCTAACATTAAATCAGCTAAAAAAAGAGTTAAGGTTATTGCTACAAAAACATTGCAGAACCAGATGGTTAAATCACAGCTTAAAACAGCTATAAAGAAATTTGAAGCTGCTCTTACAGCAGGCAAAGATGATGCCTCTGTTGCATACGCAAATGTTGTTAAAAAGACCGACCAGGCTGTTGCAAAGGGTATTCTTCACAAGAATACAGCTGCTCGCAGAAAGAGCCAGTACGCAGCAAAGATGAATGGTCTTGCGTAAGTTTTAGCAGGTTTTAAAGAGTGCGTTTCACAAAACCTGAGACGCACTCTTCCATTTAACTCTTCAAACTTGGCGGTTGTCTGCCACAAAAATTAAATATAGGGGTATAGTTCAGCTGGTAGAGCGACAGTCTCCAAAACTGTAAGTCGTGGGTTCAAATCCTACTGCCCCTGCCAAAAAAGCATCGACCGAGTCGATGCTTTTTTATTTCTGCTATATCTCTTTTATCTGTAAGACCCAGAACACCTTTATGTATATGGGAGTCTTTATACGTTCCTTTAATGGTGGTGATGGTGATGATGTCCATGTGTTGCCTTAAATTCAATATTACAGCATTTTTCATGACAATGCTCACCCTCCGTCTCCAACTCCAATGTTGCGTGACAGATTCCATGTTCAGCCAGTTCCTCCCTGACCTGTGCCTTTATTCCATGTGCATCAGAATTTGTCACAATATGCATGAGGCATAATTGCTGTTTCCGTCCATGCTCCAAAGGTGAATGTGGTGAACATCAATCACTCCGTCAATGGACAAAATATGTTCTTTTATTTCCTCAACCCCGATTCCCTGAGGCGTTTTTTCAAGAAACAGGTCCAGACTTTCTTTCAGGTTTTTAATTGCATTTATCAGGATAAACACCGCAACGCCAATAGATAAGATGGGGTCAATGATGACAAATTCCGAAAACTTCATTACTATGGCACCAACCAGCACCACAATCCAACCCAGAACATCTTCAAGCATATGAAGGTTAACTGCCTTTTGGTTTAACGAGTCACCCTCCCGTGTCACAAAAGCAGCACCAAGGTTGACAATCACACCGATTATGGCAAAGATTATCATTCCGTTATAATTGATTTCCACAGGGTTAATAATTCTGCCAACTGCACCCCAGATAACCGCCATCGAACCAACAAGCAGAATAAGAGTTGTTATAACGCTCCCCATCACCGAGTATCTTGCATAGCCATATGTATATTCTGTGTCTGGCTGTTTTTTGCTCTTTTTTTCAAGGATATATGATACCCCGATGCTTGCAGCATCACCTATATCATGCACTGCATCAGAAACAATGGCCACACTGCCGGTGAAAATTCCCCCAAAAAACTCAAAAATGGAGAATCCCAGATTCAAAATAAATGCTATCAAAATATTTTTTTGTGTTTTCATTTTTTCTCCCCTCCCAAATTATAAATCCACGCCAGCAATTCCTCAAAGACAGATGCATTAAGCTCATAATAAATAAAATTTTTATACTTCTCCTCTGCAACCAAATCCGCAGACTTCAGTTTTGTCAAATGATATGAAACCGTGGCTCCGGTCAAATTAAACTTCTCAGCAATCTCCCCTGCAGACTTTCTGCCATTCTTTAATAAACCCAGAATATCCCGCCTTACCGGGTCGGAAATCGCTTTCAGAGTTTCGTTTATTCCCATTTTCTTCACCTCTGTTTAGAAAAATTTCTAAATAGATTGTATCGCCCTTTTTACTTTTTGTCAATATCTATTTAGAAATTTTTCTAAATAGCCGCAGATACAGAAACAGCCACCCATTATGGACGGCTGTTTTGTTTTAATATTTCTTTTCTCCTGAAAGGATCATCATCTTGTCAATGTTTGTCTGGATTTCGGGTTTGACCACTTTTTCTTCCCAGTTTTCTGGGGCAAATTCCTCCATTGAAATGGAGATTGCCTCCTGTGGACATCCCCAGTATTTCATAAACACTTCATTGATTTCATCCACTACTTTTTTCTTGATTTCCTCATCTTTTGGATACGCTTTGATTGCAATATATGGCATGTTGGTCACCTCCTCAATTATATAATTATATATTCATACTTTTGTGAAATCTGAAAATCGCAACCGACTTTTCCGGCACAAAATATATAAGCAGGACAAGCAGAGCATATGGTATATCAAGGAATATCTCGTTTATCACACCTTTTACAAAATTGAAAATTGCAATTGCAATATGCTGCTGATATGCCCCCAACGCAGTGGTCAGCCGTATAATCTCAAATACCGCAGTAAAGGGAAAGCACACCGCCAGGATAATCAGACATACAAAAGGCGCGTTTTTGTAAAATCGGGGGGCTTTCTTTTTTGCCATCTTGCCCGCCAGCATAATAGCCAAAAACACCGAAAACAGCAGGCTCTCCACCACTTTTTCAACCAACGCAATTTCGGCCAACAGCTCCTTGCCGCCCAAATCCCATAGGCTAACTCCGCCAACGAAAACGGCATAAAGCTTTACCGCCAGCAAAAGCACATCCGGTATAACCAGATACTTGTATCCCGCAGACACAGTCACCAGAAACGCCGTAGCAAAATAAATCCCTATACATATAAGCTGAGCCACCGACAGTGACATGGTGAATGTCACATGTCCTCCGCTATATGTTGCCACTGTCCCGGAAAACACGGTTTCAAAAGCGAGAAAGAGGAACCCAAAAAATGTCACAACCGAATGTTTGTGACAATTATGTCCCTCTTGAAAATACTCCTTTAAATACCCTTTTTTCACATATTTCACCCGCCTTTTTGCTTTCTCAATTTAATTCCAGCAAAGCCAGTTCCTCTTCAGTAACTTCCCTTACCTCGCCCAATTCCAGTCTCTCGTCAAGACAAAGCCTGTTCATTTTTATCCGCTTTAAATAAAGAACCTTGTTGCCTATTGCCTCAAACATTCTTTTTACCTGATGAAATTTCCCCTCACTTATGGTTATTTCCGCCATATACGGTTCACGCTCTGACAAAATTCTGAGTTCAGCAGGGAGGGTTTTGTAGCCGTCATCCAATATCACACCCTGAGAAAAGGAGTATATGTCTTCCTTTATAACAGGCTTTAAAACCTCCGCCACATATGTTTTGGGGATATGTTTCCTTGGTGACAAAAGATTGTGTGCCAGATTTCCGTCATTGGTCAAGAGCAACAGTCCCTCTGTGTCAATGTCAAGCCTGCCCACGGGAAAGGGCTCAAAATGCAGATACTCGGCAGGCACAAGGTCCATAACAGTAGGCGTTCGCCCGTCACGGGTGGCAGAAATATAACCCTGGGGTTTGTTCAGCATAAGGTATATAAATTCACGATATTCAATCAACTTGCCAAACGCCACAACCTCATCTGCATTGGGGTCCACGTGTACATCACCTTTTGACACACACTTTCCGTTGACCGACACCGCACCTGTACGGATAATCTTCTTCACCTCGCTCCGTGTCCCCAATCCACATTCTGCAAGAAATCTGTCAAGTCTCATCCATCTTCACCCTCTATCTAGCATAAATTTTCTTAAATATACATATATTACATAAAGCAGCATAATTCTGCTGAAATTTTAGAACCGCAGGTCAAAAGGAGGCTCTTTGATGATAGTTATGACGGCAAAAAAATACCGTTATGTCCTGGGGACATTGGCTTTTTCCCTTATACTCCTGATGATAATTGTAGGTCTTTTCAGCATAGACAACTCCACCAACAAAATGATTGTGGAATACATCCAGAATTTTGGATGGCAGGTTGAACCCACCCCAGCAGAAATTACTCATCTTACACTGCCAAGGGAATTTGATGCGGTATATGAAACCTATAACGCCGTGCAGCTGGGTGCGGGGTTCGATTTAGAACCCTTTCGGGGCAAAAAGGTCACACGGTACACCTACCGCATTCTCAACCACAAGGAATCCATGTCCTCCCAGGTCATGGCAGGAGTCTTTGTATATGAAAACACCATAATTGCAGGGGATATATCCTCCGCAGATATGGGTGGCTTTATGCACGCCATAAACGAAACTTCAAACATCCTTGGTCAGTAACTACAGTATATCACAAAAATCGGTATTTGACCATAGTTTTGCTTGACTTTTTTATATACAAAGAGTAAAATGATATTAAATTTGACAATAAACTACCCGGAGGGATTTACAAATGAGAATAGAAACCAAATGTATTCAATCGGGATACACCCCCGAAAACGGCGAACCCCGAGTTCTGCCTATATACCAGAGCACCACATGGAAGTATGCATCCACAGAACATATGGGCAAGCTCTTTGATTTGGAAGAAAGCGGATACTTTTATACCCGTCTTGCCAACCCCACCAACGATGCCGTTGCCGCGAAGATTGCAGACCTTGAGGGCGGCGTTGCGGGAATTCTGACATCTTCAGGTCAGGCCGCTTGTTTTTATGCTATCTTCAACATATGCAACGCAGGGGACCATTTTGTTTGTTCCTCCAGCGTTTATGGTGGCACATTCAATCTTTTCGGTGTTACAATGAAAAAACTGGGTATTGATGTTACCTTTGTTGACCCTGATTGCGATGAAGAAACCCTTAATGCTGCATTCCGTGAAAACACAAAAGCGGTATTCGGCGAAACCATTGCAAACCCTGCCCTTGTGGTTCTGGATATCGAAAAATGGGCAAATATTGCCCACGCACATGGTGTTCCCCTTATCATAGACAACACCTTTGCAACACCCATAAACTGCAGGCCCTTTGAATTCGGTGCAGACATTGTTGTTCATTCCACCACCAAATATATGGACGGCCACGCAACCTCTGTAGGCGGTGCAATCGTGGACAGCGGCAACTTTGACTGGACACAGAACGACAAGTTCCCCGGTCTGACAACCCCCGACCATTCTTATCACGGCATAACCTATACCGAAAAGTTTGGCAAGGCCGCATATATCACAAAAATAACCGCTCAGGTTATGAGGGACTTAGGTTCAATCCCCTCTCCCCACAATGCATTTTTGCTGAATCTGGGAC
>JAZRNA010000078.1:0-23143 GCA_045647945.1 Clostridia bacterium | reverse complement strand
CCTCTTGATTATTGTCAAAAAAGGTGATATACTTTGACTTGTATAAGAGAGGTGTGTTGATGTGAATAAGAGAATAATTGCTGCGGTTAGAAGTAATCATGAGCTTGAAGAAGCGGTAAAATCAAATGTCTGGATGATTTTTATGCTTACGCCCAATATTGAGGACATAAAGAGGCAGACGGAGCTTGTTCACAATGCCGGAAAAAGGTTTTTTATACATATTGACCTTGCCGAAGGAATAGGAAAAGATGAATATGGCATACGCTTTGTGAAAAAGGTTGGCGTTGACGGAATTATAAGCACACGAACAAATATAATCAAAATGGCCTCGAAACTTGGCGTTTGTACAGTACAGCGTTTCTTTATTGTAGATTCACACTCGGTATATACGAGTATTGAGACGGCAAAGCAGTCAAAAGCTGATATGATAGAAATAATGCCCGGAACCGTAACAAAGGTAATAAAGAAAATGAAGGAAGATTTTGAGGTTCCGATAATTGCGGGGGGCCTGGTTGAAGCTCAAGCTGAAATTGATGAGGCGCTTTCATGTGGAGCTACTGCTATATCTACAGGAAAGAGTGATTTTTGGAGGTATATTTAATGAATGAACTGAAAAATAAAAAACTATTTTTGCTTGATATGGATGGAACAATATATCTGGATAATGACCTTTTTGATGGCACACTTGATTTTCTAGGCTATGTGAAATCAATTGGAGGAAGATATATTTTTCTTACCAATAATTCCTCAAAAGGCGTGGACAAGTATATTGAAAAACTTGAAGGAATGGGAATCAAGGCAACGGCGGATGATTTCTTGACATCTACCGAAGCCACGATTCTTTACCTTAAGGAACGGACCTATAAGAAAATATATGCTTTTGGGACCCAGTCTTTTGTGAAACAGCTAAGGGATGCAGGTCTTAATATTACGACAGAAAGAGAAGACGGAATTGATTGTCTTTGCATCTCCAATGATACTGAACTTACATTCAAAAAGCTTGAGGATGCATGTATTCTTCTTGGTGATGATATTGATTATATTGCCACAAACCCTGACTGGGTATGTCCTACATGGTACGGATTTGTGCCTGATTGCGGTTCCTTTGCGGATATAATTTACAATGCTACAAAAAAACGCCCCAAGTTTATAGGAAAACCCGAACCGGATATGGCGTATCTTGCAATGGAAGCAACTGGGTTTTCAAAGGAAGAAACGGTGCTGTTTGGTGACAGACTTTATACAGATATAGCTTGTGGAGTAAATGCCGGAATAAGTACGGTTTTTGTGTTAAGCGGTGAGGGTACCATGGATGATGTTGAAACCAGTGATAAAAAGCCCAAGTTTATATATGAAAATATCAGGAAAATATACGAGGATTTAATCGGATAATTGACTTGACACGAGCATGACCAAGGAGGCGAGAACATAGATGCATATAACAACAGATGATACAAAAAAAAGACCCAGGGCGGTGCTGTGTGCCGTTGATACAGGGGAGTTTGATATGGAATATTCCATGGAAGAGCTGGAGAATCTGGCGGACACTGCCGGTGCAGAGGTTGTGGCACATTTTGTTCAAAAGACATCAAGATTTGAGCCTGCCACCTGTATCGGTACGGGCAAACTCGCTGAGCTTTCGGAATTTTGTGGGAATAATGAAATCGACATGGTTATATTCAATCATGAACTTACAGCATCCCAGATGCGAAATATTGAAGACGCCACGGACGTAGATGTGATTGACAGGACAACCCTTATACTTGATATCTTTGCTCAGCGTGCCAGGACTGCTGAGGGCAGATTGCAGGTGGAATTGGCACAGCTTAAATACAGACTGCCAAGGCTTTCGGGAATGGGCAGGGTTCTTTCCAGACAGGGTGGCGGAATTGGCTCTCGTGGTCCAGGTGAGGCAAAACTGGAAACAGACAAACGATATATAAGGGGCAGAATACAAAAGCTGGAGGGACAGCTTTTGGAACTTACCAAACGCCGTGGTTATGTACACGCAAGGCGGAAAAAAGACGGGGTTATAACCGTAGCTATTGTGGGATATACCAATGTTGGAAAGTCAACATTGCTTAATACCTTGACGGAGGCAGGCGTTTTGGCTGAGAATATGCTTTTTGCGACCCTTGACCCTACCGCAAGAGCACTTACACTCCCTGACGGACGGAGTGTTATGCTGGTTGATACAGTTGGGTTGGTGAGCAGGCTCCCACACAACCTTGTGGAAGCGTTCAAATCCACACTTGAAGAGGCGGTAAATGCGGATTTAATCCTTAATGTTTGTGATATATCCTCAAGTGAGGTGGAGGAACAGGTTCGGATAACCAAAGATTTGATTGCCGAACTTGGGGGTGGAAGTATCCCCATGATAACTGTTGCCAACAAATGCGATGTTTTGGATGAAAAGACTGTTGTAATGGGTGAGAAAACAGTATTCATCTCTGCTAAAACAGGATATGGGTTGGAAAAACTTTTAAAAGAAATTGCTGACGGACTAAAACCTACAGTAAGAAGATTAAAACTTCTGATACCCTACAGGGAGGCAGGGTTACTTAATCAGATAAGGCAAAAGGGCAAGGTCTTCAGCGAAGATTATAAAGAAAACGGCATAGAGGCCGATGCACTTGTTGATATGGTGCTGTTTGAGAGGGTAAAAGATTTTGTAATATAAAAAAAGAGGCATTCAGCCTCTTTTTTTTGTACTCAATTTGGTTCTATCGGTGGACAAAGCCTCATATAAATGAAGTAAATATTTGCAAAAGGGAGAAGAAAAGATGGACACAAGATACGGTGAGGTTTTGAATTATGTGCCCCTTCATTTGAGGGAGATATTAGGGCATACATTTGAGGTTATGGGGGATTATCTGCAGGAAATCAGAATACGCTCCGGTATGCCATTGGTAATAAGCACATCAAAAGGCGGATTTGCTGTTTCGCCTGACGGAAGTATTTCCCCTGCGGTGGGCGGTGCTTATATCATAAGCGAAAATGATTTAAAACAGATATTTCAGGCAGTTTGCGAGAATTCTGTTTATGCATTTATGGATGATATAAAACAAGGGTTTATTACCCTGAAAGGCGGACATCGTGTAGGTTTTACCGGACGAGCGGTTACATCCGGCGGCAGGATAGAGAATTTTCGGGAGATAAGCTCACTTAACATACGAATTGCAAGAGCGGTGGAGGGTGCTGCAAATTACATAATTGACAGCATTGCAAAACCGGAGGGGATAGTGAACACACTTATAGTTTCACCTCCCATGGGTGGCAAGACCACCGTGCTTCGAGACCTTACTAGGCAGATTTCTGACAGAGGAACAAAGACGGCACTTATTGATGACAGAGGTGAACTTGCTGCAATGTTCAAGGGTGTCCCCCAGAATAATGTGGGGGTACAAACTGATGTTATAGAGAATGCGCCAAAAGAACAGGCAGTGGTAATGATGCTGCGTTCCATGTCGCCTCAACTTATAGTAACTGATGAGATTTCCACAAAGGCGGATGCTGATGCCATGATGCAGTGTTTTGGTACGGGGGTATCGGTTATCGCCAGCACTCACGGCTGTTGTGCCAAGGAAATCATGCAGCGTGAGAATATGAAACCAATCTTAGGCGGCATTGGTTTCAAACAGATAATAGTTTTGGAGAAAGAGGGTACAGGCATGAATACAAAACTTTTGGGCAAAGTCACGGTGATAGACAAGTGACCATACATTTTCTTGCAAGCGGTGCCATCCTCTTAGGGTGTGCATATCTGGGAATGCTGTTTGCTTTGTCATATAAGAGGCGGGTAGACCAGATAGTTGAATTTGAGAATGTTCTTATGCAACTGGAGTTTGATATTGATTTTATGGGTATCACATTGGACGAATCCTTTGAAAAGATAGTGAAAAACTGTGATGGCGGTGTGAAGGATGTATTGCAGTACGTGTGTGAAAGACTGAGAAAGGATAGATTCAGTGATATGCCAAAGTTGTGGGAACGAGGCTTTAAAAGGTTCAAAAATGATATATTTCTCACCCAGGATGACACAGATATTTTGATTGAATTTTCCAGGAACCTTGGTTGTGGTGACAAAACCCGTGAAAAGAATAATATAAAGATGGCATCAATGCGGCTTAAACTGGCGGAGGAAGAGGCCCGTGAGGAAGCCAAGAGAAACATGAAAATGTATAGGGGACTTGGTTTTTTGACAGGAGTTTTTTTGGTAATTGTGCTTATTTAGTACAAATGAGGAGGAGTGTTTGTGGGGGGCGTTGATTTAATATTCAAGGTGGCAGCCATAGGAATACTGGTGGCGGTTTTGAATCAGCTTCTTGTAAGGAGCGGCAGGGAAGACCAGGCCATGATGACAACTCTTGCAGGATTGATTGTGGTACTGTTTATGGTGATTGACCAGATAAGTCTGCTTTTTGATACCATAAAATCGGTATTTGATTTGTAGGGCATATGGCTATGGATATTTTCAGGATTGTTGGATTGGGTCTGGCAGCAGCTATACTTGCTGTGTTTGTGAAGAACTGGAGAGCAGAGGTTGCAATCATGATTTCTGTGGCGGCGGCAATTATTATTTTTTTAGCCGTGGCACCGTACCTTAAAGCTGTTCTGGATACTTTTGAGGATATTTCAAACCAGATTGGACTGGACATAAAGTACATAACAGTTGTGCTAAAAGTCATAGGTATTGCATATGTAACCCAGTTTGGTGCGGAACTCTGCAGAGATGCAGGGGAGTCGGCAATTGCCTCCAAGATAGAGTTTGGAGGCAAGGTGATAATTATGGCATTGTCAATGCCCATTATATATCAGTTTCTTGAAGTAGTTGACACAATTATCAGATTTGATTAAGCGGGTTGAGTGCAAATGAAAAAGTTGATTTTTATAATAGGTTTTATATTGATTTTCCCTATTTGTGTTGTTGCGGAAGGGTCGGGGGAAAGTGAAGATGCGTTTAATATAATCGACCAATATACCAGGATATACGGTGAAGAGCTTGCTGAGGGCGTAGAGTCGTTGGAAAATACAAATTTAGAGATGCTTGTTCCTGAGTTTAATGCAGAAGAAATTCTTTCAGGATTGGCAAGAGGCGAAAATATTCTTTCGGTTCATGGAATTTTTGACAAGGGTGCTGAACTTCTTGCGGACGAGGTAAGAAACACCTTGAAAATATTGATTTTTATTCCTGTTATTGCAGTACTGACAACATACCTGACTAACATGCAGGAAACCTTTGAGGGCAAAGGTGCCACAAAGGCAGCGTTCTTTGTGTGTTATCTAATTATTGCAGGATTGGCTACGGCGGCATTTTTAGAGGCAGTACAGTCAGGCAGGGAAGTGATAAAAAATATATCAGTATTTATGAGAATTCTGGTACCTGTATCACTTGTGACATTGGCATCAAGCGGTGCACTTGCATCGGCAACGACCTTTGAAATGGTGTTTATGGCCGTGATTGAAATTACACAATGGCTTATAGACAAGTTTTTTATTCCCCTTATACTTATGACTGCGGCAATCAGCCTGGTGAACAATTTGTCAGAAAACCTGAATGCTGAAAAGCTGGTGCAGTTTATGAACAAAACAACCAAGTGGGGTATAGGCATTGTTATGACGTTGTTTGTGGGCATAATGGGACTTCAGGGGGTTGTGACGGGCAGTGCAGACGGCCTTACAGTCAAGGTGACAAAGTTTGCTGCCGCAAACCTTATACCAATGGTGGGCGGCATTTTGTCAGAGTCGGTTGAAACATTGATGAACTGCAGTGTGGTTATCAAAAATTCGGTTGGGGTGCTGGGAATAATTTTTGTTATTCTTATTGCCGCCATACCAATTCTAAAGGTTGCGGCAAGCCTCATTGTTTTCAGGCTTTGTGCAGCAGTTGTCCAACCGATATCAGACAAAAAAATAGTAAAATGCATATCGGAACTGGCGGATTCTGTAGCGGGAATACTTGCCCTAATGGTCGCGGTTGCGGTTATGTTTATTATAATTATCACAATCATCATAAACGTGGGAAATTCTGCGGCTATGTTGGGAAGATAAAGGTGGATAGGGATGGAATGGCTAAGAGATTGGATTATGCAGGTTGCAGGGGTGATTGTCCTTGGTGCAATCAGCGATATGATTATGACCGACGGAACAATGAAGAAGTATGTGAAAGTAGTCATTGGTCTTGTTCTGGTCTTTACAGTGATAAAGCCTGTTGTCAACATTTCTCCCTCTGGAATTGATATAGAATCTCCCAAGGACAGCCAGCTCGGGGCAGCAGAGGTGAAAAATCGTCTTGGGGAGCAGGAACAGGAGCTTGTCTTTGATATTTATTGTGAAAAACTTCAGCAAAGTATTGAGAATCATGTATACACAAAGTGGGGTTGTGAGGCAGATGCCGACGTAATTGTTGAGGAAGAGGATAAAAATCGTTTTGGCAACATAACATCGGTGCATTTGAAAATAAATGATGAAAAAACGGTGGACAGGGAGGGTATAAGAGCGGATTTGAGTAAAAGTTTTGATGTAGACCTGAAGGATGTGAAAATTGATGTATCCTGAGCGGAGGGAGCAAAAGAATGTTTTTTGATTTTTTGAAAAGACGAAACGGTTATGTGGATGTGGAAGTAAAGGATGGCAAAGGCGTCATAAGCAAAAAAAATCGTTGGCTGATTTTTGTGATAATAGCCGCAATAGTCATTCTGGCGTTTGGCGGAGGCGGTGGAGATAAAAAGGAAAAAGAAGTTTCTCTCCAGCCAACCGATAAGGTGGACAGCAGCTACATAGTGGACGTGGAAGAACGATTGGAGCAGATGCTTGCAACGGTGAAAGGTGCCGGCAGGGTAAGGGTAATGCTGAGTTTTGACAGTATTGGCGAAAAGGTCCTTGCAAAGAACACAAAGGACCAACTGGAGTCTGACGTGGGTGATGAAAGTTCTGCAAACAAATCATCTTCAGAAGAAAACGTAATGGTGATAGGTTCAGGCACAGAGGAGAAACCCTTTGTGGTCAAAGAAAAGCTTCCTGTGCCATCCGGGGTGCTGGTTACAGCAACGGGTGCGGGAAGCGAACACGTAAAGCTTGAGATATATGAGGCGGTGAAGGCACTTTATGGGATATCACCTCACCGCATAAAGGTTACCGCTGCGGCGGAAAAGTAGAAGGGAGAGGGTTTTTGTGAAAAAATTTTTAAAAGGAATCAGGGGAAAACAGGTATTGGTATCGCTTCTTGCCATAATGGTAATAGCAGCAGGATATTATCGGTTCACAGTGGATAAGAACGATTTGACTTTGCCTGTTACAGGGGATATTCTGCCAGTTGAGGAGCAAACTGAAACAACGGGTAGTGTCGAGGATACAGATTATTTTGCAAAGGCACGATATGAGAGAGATTGTGCAAGGTCAGAGGCGGTTGAGATGCTTATGGTTGCTGCAGTTTCAAAGGATGGCAACGCTGAAAGCGTTGGTTTGAATAATCAAAAGATAGAGCAGTATGCAAAGAGTGCAGAAAACGAGACAGCAATAGAAAACATGGTGAAATCAAAGGGATATGATGATTGTGTGGCATTTGTTGACGATGCCGGGGTAAGGGTAATAGTTAAGGCAGAACAACTGGATTCTGTGGGAGTTGCCAAAATCAAGGACATAATTGTTGACCAGACCGGAGCAAAACCTACGGAGATAAAGATTTCTAGCAAAAATTGAGTGTACCTCCAAATAAAGCGGGACGGCTGTCTGCAAATGGATGCAGGCGGTCGTTTTGCTTTTGTGTATACAAAATATTTTTCATTAAATCGTCTTGAAAAAAGGAAAATAATGTAGTATACTAATCTGTGTTGTTTATACATTAAAAAATATTTGGAGGATTACAAATGGAAATAATTTATGAGAATATTCTCAACATTGAATGGCAACAAATCGTGATGTGGGTTATCGGCGGTATACTCATATATCTTGCTATTAAAAAAGAAATGGAGCCTACATTGCTTTTGCCCATGGGTTTTGGTGCTATCTTGGTAAACTTACCGTTTTCGGGTGCAGTAGAGACTTTGGATGTTTTGTTTAGCGCAGGTATTTCAAACGAACTCTTTCCCCTGATACTGTTTATTGGTATCGGTGCAATGATTGACTTTGGACCACTGCTTTCAAACCCCAAACTTATGATATTCGGTGCTGCGGCACAGTTTGGTATATTCTTTACCCTCTGCTTTGCATCAATGTTTTTTGATTTAAAAGACTCGGCTGCTATTGCTATTATCGGTGCGGCTGATGGACCTACTTCTATTGTTGTTGCTCAGGCTCTGGGAACCAAGTATCTGGGCGCAATTATGGTTGCGGCATATTCATACATGGCTCTTGTTCCCATAATACAGCCGCCCGTTATCAAATTGCTTACCACAAAAAAAGAACGTATGATAAAAATGGAGTATGTTCAGAAAGAAGTTTCAAAGACAACAAAAATTCTTTTCCCAATCGTAATCACGGTTATTGCAGGCCTTGTGGCTCCTGACTCTGTTGCACTTGTAGGATTCCTTATGTTCGGAAACCTTATTCGTGAGTGTGGTGTGCTTAATTCACTCTCTGAGACTGCACAAAAATCTTTGGCAAACATTGTTACAATATTCCTTGGAATAACAATTTCACTGCGTATGCAGGCTGCAGAATTCTTGACAGCAGAGACCCTTTTGATACTTGGCCTTGGTCTTGTAGCATTTATATTTGATACAGCTGGTGGTGTCTTGTTTGCAAAGGCAATCAACTTGTTCTCAAAGAAAAAGATCAACCCAATGATAGGTGCAGCAGGTATTTCTGCATTCCCCATGTCTGGTCGTGTGGTGCACAAGATGGGACTTCAGGAAGACCCGCAGAACTTTTTGCTTATGCATTCTATCGGCGTAAATGTTTCCGGACAGATTGCATCTGTTATTGCCGGCGGCATGATACTCAACTTCTTTATGTAATTTTAATTGATTTTATGAAAAGGAGATTTAGATTATGAATATAAATCCTATGAACTTTGTATCCAACCTTTATTATATGGGGGTTGGTATGTTGGGAATATTTATTGTAATTGGCGCTATAGTACTTTTGACCATGTTTCTCAACAAAGTAACATCAAAGAAATAAAGTAAAGGGACCAATACTTTTAAGTATTGGTCCCTTGTTTTTTTATATATGAAGTTAGCCAAGCATGCTTATAAGTTTTGGAAGAGCCGGCTCAAATGCTGCACCATACCAATGGTTGTCAAGCTGAGCGGTCATTTTGATGCATTCAACAGCATAATCTGCAGCAATTTTTGCTGCATCAAAAGCACTTTTGCCACGGGTCAATGCACCAACAAAAGCAGATGCATATATATCCCCTGTTCCGTGACAGCCTTTTCCAAGAAGGTCATGTTCATAATATGAATACTGACCGTTTTCGTAAACTACAACACCGGTTTTGCCTTCTTGATACGAAATACCGGTCAGAATTATGTTTTTACAGCCAATATCTGTGAGCTTTTCAATAAGCAAGTCCACATATGCCCTGTCATATTCGGTCTTATACTCGACTCCGGTAAGGAAACAGGATTCTGTGATGTTTGGAACAACATAATCGGCTTTTGCACACAAACCTTTCATTGCTTCCACAAATTCTGCATCAAAACCATGGTAAAGGTTGCCGTTGTCGGCCATAGCAGGGTCAACAATCAGCCTTGAATCTGATTTTGCCGCAGATGCAAAAATATCTGCAACATAGTCAATCTGTTTTGTGCTGCCAAGGTATCCAGTGTAGATTGCATCAAATTTGATATTTTCTTTTTCCCAATGCTCTTTGATTTTGGGCATATCATCGGTCAGGTCGCGGAAGGTATATCCCGAAAAACCTGCTGTGTGTGTAGAGAGAACAGCAGAGGGAAGAACAGCAGTCTCAATGCCGCAGGCCGAGATAATGGGCAAAGCAACGGTCAGTGAACACTGTCCCACGCACGAAATATCCTGAATAGTAAGCACTCTCTTGTAATCCATAAAAAAACTCCTTTACAAATAAACTATAATATACTATAATATAAAACTGATAATATATAAATAGTCAAAAAAGGAGTTTTTTATATAACCAGATGAAAGATAAAAAGTATTTAACTCTATACCATGACATAAAGGAAAGAATACTCTGTGGAGGATACAAAGCGGGTGAAAAACTTCCGTCAAAACGCATTACGGCAGACAAGACGGGGTACAGCGTAATCACAGTCGAAAAAGCATACAATATGCTGATTGACGAGGGATATATAGCATCAAGAGAACGAAGTGGATATTACGTTTGTGAACTTGACATCCTTGCTTTTCAGAGGAACTTTGTTGAGAAACCAGCATTCTCATACATTGACGAAAAAAAAGAAACCCTGCCAAATCATGATTTTGAATACCAGTTGTGGTTCAAAACCATACGCAGGGTTATATCGGATAAAGGGGAACGTCTTTTTGCAAAGCCCCCCAACAAAGGCTGTGCTGTTTTGCGTAATGCGGTTGCGGATTATCTTTTGAGATACCGCGGAATGATTGCAGACCCCCGACGGATTATAATTGGCTCAGGGGCAGAGCAACTGTACGAAACTGTGGTCAAAATACTTGGCCGTGATAAGGTGTATGGGATTGAAAATCCGTCCTATGCTCAGATTGAGGCTGTTTATCAGGGCGAAGGAGTAAGTATCCGAAAACTCAAGATGGGCAATGACGGCATTGAAAGCCGTGCAATAAAAAATGGAGGATTTGATGTCCTCCATGTGACGCCCTTTTGCAGTTATCCTACAGGTGTAACCACATCGGTGACCAAACGTTATGAATATCTAAAGTGGGCAGGAGCGGGCAGGTACATAGTGGAGGATGATTTCAACAGTGAATTTTTCATCCCCGGTCAGCCCGTAGAATCTCTGTATTCCCTTGATGCAAACGACTCTGTTATTTACATAAACACATTTTCAAAAAGTCTTTCACCATCTATGCGTATGGGGTATATGATTTTGCCACCCCAATTAATGTCCGTTTTTGATGAAAGACTGGGTCAGTTTTCCTGTACCGTACCTGTCCTTGACCAGTACGTGCTTGCAGAGTTCATATCAAGCGGAAATTTTGAAAGACACCTCAACCGGATGCGTCGCAAGATGAAATAGTTATCTTATGCCATAATGTTCAATAACATAATCCATATCCTTGTCGCCTCTGCCTGCCAGGTTGATTAACACAGAACCCTTGCCCATTTCTTTGGCAAGTTTCATTCCATAGGCTACAGCGTGTGAACTTTCGATGGCGGGGATTATACCCTCAAGTCTTGAGAGCTTGAAGAAAGCATCGATGGTCTCGTCGTCAGACACCACATCATATTTTACACGGCCCAAATCCTGCAAGAAAGCATGCTCGGGACCGGATGACGGATAATCAAGACCGCTTGCCACTGAGTAAACAGGTGCAGGCTCGCCGTTTTCGTCTTTCAGCATGATGCTGTTGAAACCGTGCATAATGCCTTCAGTACCATATTTAAGACTTGCGGCATGGTCCCCAAGGGTTTCGCCTCTGCCAAGGGGTTCAATGCCGTATATGTCAACGGGGTCATTGAGGAATCCTGAGAACAATCCCATGGCGTTTGAACCGCCGCCTACACAAGCAACAATAGCGTCAGGTAGCTCACCTGTCATTGAGACAAATTGTTCTCTTGCTTCAATACCAACCACACTCTGGAAGTCTCTGACCATCATGGGGAATGGGTGAGGCCCTACAACCGAACCTATACAGTATATAGAATCTTTATAATCCTTAGCATAAGCTTCAAAAGCTGCGTCAACCGCTTCTTTCATTGTCTGGGCACCGTCGGTTACTTCCACCACGTTTGCGCCAAGGATTTTCATCCTTGCTACATTTGGTGCCTGCTTTTTAATATCAACAGCTCCCATATATATATCACATTCAAGACCAAAGTAAGCCGCTGCAGTGGCAAGAGCCACACCGTGCTGACCGGCCCCTGTTTCAGCAATTACCTTTTTCTTGCCCATATACTTTGCAAGCAAAGCCTCACCCATACAGTGGTTCAGCTTGTGTGCACCGGTATGGTTAAGATCCTCACGCTTTACATAAAGCTGTACATTTCCGATGGATTCGGAAAGTCTTTCAAGGTGCGAAATAGGTGTAGGTCTTCCTTGAAATTCTTTTCTGATTCGTCTTAATTCGTTTATAAACTTTCTGGATTTGCAAATAGTGAGGTAAGCCTCAGAGATTTCCTCCATTGCCTTTTTCAATTCATCAGATACATATGTACCGCCATATTTGCCAAAGAAACCTTTGTCGTCAGGATAGTTTTTGAAATATGTATTAAATTCAATTCCGTTGTAATTCATTATAAATTCCTCCATAAATATGATTTTAATATTGTGATTTTAAAAGGTATGCCATCGTTTTGTAAAGATAAACATAAAAATTCCTCCGCTTGTATTTGCTGTGAGGGAAACAAAAAAGTCCTTGACAGCAAAATGTTTTGCCATCAAGGACGAATATGCATCATATCCGCGGTGCCACCTTGAATTCACGGAGCAAACCGTGCACTTTGCAGAGTACCAACATACCCTCGACTTCTGACGCGAGTCTTACGTCTGTGCATTTC
Organism: Clostridia bacterium; assembly: GCA_045647945.1. Taxonomy (GTDB): domain Bacteria; phylum Bacillota; class Clostridia; order Monoglobales; family Monoglobaceae; genus SIG440. Next base: position 10,509 of record JAZRNA010000078.1, on the reverse strand, counting down.
TTCACAGCCCTCAGCAGTCCATATTACTCAGACAGTCTTTATGGAACTCACACCGTAATCCACTCGCTGAGAAAGACCCGTTCTGACTTTTTTCTGCTTCAACAGTTTTAATATTAATTTCTATCATTGTAGCATTGTCCAATAATTTTGTCAATAGTTTTTGATATAAAAAAATCGGAGCAAAGCGAACTTTGCTCCGACGTGGTGCGGATGACAGGACTTGAACCTGCATGAAATTGCTCTCACATGGACCTGAACCATGCGCGTCTGCCAATTCCGCCACATCCGCAAATAAGACTTATATATGATAACACAATTTTTTGAATCTTGCAATAGTTTTTTTGAAAAATTTTCAGCATATTGGTTTTATAAGATTGTTTATTGTATAAAAAACGAAAGCCCTCGCAAAGCGAGGGCTTAATTTGTGTCAAGAGTCAATTATTTTGCCACAACTTCATCAAATTCTTTTGTAATTTCATCAGCAGGTTTTTTGGTAAGGAGTGAAACAACCACGATTACTATTGATGAAATGATGAATGCGGGAAGAAGTTCATAAATCGCAAAAGCACCGCCCAACTTTGAAATAACCAAATCCCATACAAATACCATTATACCGCCTGAAAGCATACCTGCAATAGCACCTGCGTATGTAGTTCTCTTCCAGAACAGCGAGAACAGCATAAGAGGACCAAAGGTAGCACCAAAACCTGCCCATGCAAAGGACGTAATGCCGAATATTGTGCTGTTTGCATCCCATGCGATAGCCATTGCGATTATAGTGATAACTGTCATTGCAATTCTTGATACCCACATGATTTCCCTGTCACTTGCAGACTTTTTGAAGATGCCGTGGTAGATGTTTTCAGCAAGAGCGGAAGTCGAGATAAGCAAATATGAGTCGGATGAACTGATTGATGCAGCCAAAATTCCTGCACAAGCAAAACCTGCAAGGATAGGTGGCAGATATGTAGTTGACATATCAATAAAGATGTTTTCAGAAGCAGAATTTGAAGTGTAGTTGATTCCGGGAACACTCCTGCCGACAATACCGATAAAAACAGCAGCAGACATCGCAATAAACAACCAGATACAAGCTACACGACGTGAACGGGTAAGCTCTTTTGCGTCACGGATTCCCATAAATCTGAGGAGCACCTGTGGCATACCAAAGTAACCAAAGCCCCATGCAAGGCAGGAACAGATTGAAAGGAATGAATAAGATTTGCCTGAGCCAAATGTATTTGCAACTTCTGTAGACGGGCTTGCAGTTGAAAACAAAGAGAAGTATCCGTCAATGTTTTTTGCATTTTCAATAACCTGTCCCCAACCACCAGCGTTGATTACAGCCAGGGCGAATATTACAACAAGGGCAATTACCATAACGATTGCCTGCATAAAGTCTGATGCACTCTCAGCAAGAAAACCGCCAAGGAAGGTATAGAGAAGGACAAAAATAGCTGCCATAATCATCATGCCATGATATGAATTTTCCATACCAAAAAGGTTCATGAAAAGTTTTCCGCAAGCGGAGAGACACTGACCGGCATAAACGGTAAAGAAAATAATAATAAAGAGCGATGAGATAATAAGGATGATATTACTTTTCTCGTGGAAACGCTTTGAGAAGAATCCGGGGATAGTAATGGCATCAACCTTAACGCTGTAATTTCGAAGTCTTTTGGAAACGATAAGCCAGTTGAAGTATGTACCTACAAAAAGACCGATTGCTGTCCAACCGGCATCAGCAAGACCTGTCCAGTAGGCAAGTCCGGGAAGCCCCATAAGAAGCCATCCTGACATATCAGATGCTTCGGCACTGAAAGCAGCAACCCAGGGCCCAAGTGAACGTCCGCCAAGGAAGTAGTTTTCTGCATTTTTGTTTGAACGCCTTGCAAAGAAGATACCGATACCCACAACTGCGGCCATGTATACAATCATTGCAATAAGATGTTGAATGTCTGTATTTGTCATATAAACACATCCTCCTATAAAAAATTCATTTTAACAAACTATCCATTCATTTTACAAAAAAACTCAGGAAAAGTCAAGAAGAAAAGACAAAAATATACACACTTGCTTGACTTTTGAAGTGGATAAATATATAATTTTAGAACATAGTAGGATAAGCTTAGTCTGAGAACAAAGAGGTGAGAGTGTGAAAAAGTATAACATTACAGGTATGAGTTGTGCTGCTTGCAGTGCCCGTGTTGAAAAGGCGGTTTCAAAAGTTGATGGAGTGGAAAGCTGCTCGGTAAATCTGCTTACCAATTCTATGAATGTTGAGGGCGAGGCCTCTGATGCGGCAATAATTGATGCAGTAGAAGCTGCCGGATATGGTGTTGATGCGACGGGAAATGATACACTTTCTAAAAAAGGAAAAAGTGACCGAAACCAGATAAAAAAACTGAAAGACCGACTTTTTACCTCTCTTTTGTTTTTAGTTGTATTGATGTATGTATCCATGGGACATTCTATGTGGGGATTTCCCCTGCCTGATGTTGTTGCTGAAAATCCAATGAATATAGCACTTATGCAGTTGATTTTGACCGCTATGGTGATGATTATAAACCAAAAGTTTTTTATAAGCGGTTTCAAGAACCTTTTTAAAGGAAGTCCAAATATGGATACCCTTGTGGCTCTGGGTTCAGGTGCGGCGTTTGTGTACAGTATTTATGCCGTGTTTGGCATGAGTGTTGCTATGGCTGATGGGAATATCAGCCATGCCATGCACTATGTACATGAATTATATTTTGAATCTGCAGCAATGATACTTACATTGATAACGGTGGGCAAATTGCTGGAGACATATTCAAAAGGAAAGACTACCGATGCTCTTGAAGGGTTGAAAAATCTTTCTCCGCAAAAAGCTGTTGTGATAAAGGATGAAAAAGAGATTGTTATACCTATTGAGCAAATAAAGGTGGGAGATATTTTTGTTGTACGTCCGGGAGAAAGCATTCCGGCAGACGGCATAATTGTGGAGGGCAGCAGCACTGTTGATGAGTCAGCGTTAACAGGTGAGAGTATCCCAGTTGACAAAACTGTAGGTGACAGAGTTACAGGTGCTACAGTAAATCGGTTGGGGTTCATTAAATGTCGGACTACTGCCGTAGCCGGTGATACAATGTTGTCAAAAATAATAAAAATGGTAAGTGATACGGCGGCATCCAAGGCTCCTATAGCAAAGGCTGCAGATAAGGTGTCGGGAATATTTGTTCCTGTTGTAATTGCTATTGCGATAGTAACCATTGGTATATGGCTGTTTTTGGGCGAGACTGTGGGATTCGCTTTGGCGAGAGGTATTTCAGTGTTGGTTATAAGCTGTCCCTGTGCACTGGGACTGGCGACCCCGGTTGCTATTATGGTGGGCAGTGGGGTAGGTGCTAAAAACGGGATACTGTTTAAGACTGCCGCTGCACTTGAGGAAACGGGAAAGGTCGGTATTGTGACACTGGATAAAACAGGTACTGTTACAAAGGGTGAGCCGGCGATTACGGATGTTATCCCTGTTTCAGGCATAAGTGAAAAGCAGCTTTTGGAGTATGTATATTCGTTGGAGATAAAAAGCGAACATCCTCTGGCAAGGGCGGTAGTAAAACATGCAGAATTGGAAAAAATATCTGCAAAGGAAGTTGAGAATTTTTCTATTCTTCCTGGAAATGGAGTTTTGGCACGCCTTGATGGCACCCAACTTGTGGGAGGGAGTCTCCGTTTCATAAGTGAGTATGCAAAAGTCGCACACGATGTGGAGAAATTGTCAGAGAAATTTTCTGAAGAGGGGAAGACTCCGTTGCTTTTTGGTTTGGATAGTGAAGTGCTGGGTGTTATCGCTGTGGCAGATACTATAAAGGAAGACAGCGGTGAGGCAGTTGAAGAACTTAAAAATATGGGAATTAAAGTGACCATGCTCACCGGAGACAACAAGAGAACAGCCCATGCTATTGCAAAGCAAGTGGGGATAAGCCATGTTGTGGCGGAGGTTCTGCCTGATGGCAAGAATCAGCAAATTCACAAAATGATGGAAGAGAAAAAAGTTGCTATGGTGGGGGATGGGATAAATGATGCCCCCGCACTTATAACGGCAGATATCGGAATAGCAATCGGGAAGGGTGCAGACATTGCTGTGGATGCAGCGGATGTTGTGCTTGTAAAAAACAGCTTGCGTGATGTTGCGGCAGCAATCAAACTAAGCAGAGCTACACTCAAAAACATCTATGAAAACCTGTTTTGGGCATTCATTTACAATGTAATTGGAATCCCTCTTGCGGCGGGTGTCTTGATACCATTTGGGTTGACCCTCAATCCTATGTTCGGGGCTGCTGCCATGAGTCTTTCCAGTTTTTGCGTTGTCACCAATGCCTTAAGACTTAATTTTGTAAAAATTTATACGAAGGAAAATACAATCAGGGAGGCAAAAACCATGAAGAAGACACTTAAAATAGAGGGAATGATGTGCCCTCATTGTGAGGCTAATGTGAAGAATACTTTAGATATGATTGCCGGAGTTATATCAGCTGAGGTAAGCCACAAGGACGGAACAGCGGTGGTGGAGGTTTCTGATGTAGCTGACGATGTGTTGAGGAAAGCGGTTGAAGATAAAGGATATAAGGTTATTTCTGTTGAATAGAAAGCTTAAATAACAGGGCGGTTTTGCATGGATAATTGCCAGCAAAGCCGCCTTTTCTTTTGTGTGCAAAAAAACTTGAAAAATATGTCTCAAACCCTTGACACAATGCGGAAATTCCTATATACTAAAAATAATGGTTTACTATGTAAATTGGGGAAGTGTACCTTGAATTTGCCAGGTAAATAGCAAGGGCTCACAGAGCACTTGATAAAATACAATTTTTGAAGGGAATGGAAATTTTGGCTAAAGAAGAAAAGAAGTTGGTAGAGGAAATAACCTCCATGAGTGAGGATTTTGCGCAATGGTATACGGATATCGTAAAAAAGGCAAAGCTTGTTGATTACTCCGGCGTAAAGGGTTGTATGGTTATTCAGCCCTATGGTTATGCAATCTGGGAGAATATTCAAAAGGCTTTGGATGCACGGTTTAAAGAGACAGGACATGAGAATGTATATATGCCTATGTTTATACCGGAAAGTTTGCTCCAACGCGAGAAAGACCATGTTGAGGGTTTTGCGCCTGAGGTTGCATGGGTTACACATGGCGGTACAGAAAAACTTGCAGAGAGACTCTGCGTAAGACCTACATCCGAGACATTGTTCTGCGACCATTATGCAAACATAATTCATTCATACAGAGATTTGCCCAAACTCTATAACCAGTGGTGCAGTGTTGTAAGATGGGAAAAGACAACAAGACCTTTCCTCAGAAGTGCAGAGTTCTTGTGGCAGGAGGGTCATACAGCTCATGCTACAGCAGAAGAAGCAGAGGCAGAGACACTCCGTATGCTTGATGTATATGCTGACTTTTTTGAAAAGGAGCTTGCAATTCCTGTAATCAGGGGAAGAAAGACAGACAAGGAAAAGTTTGCCGGTGCACAAGCCACATATACCATTGAAAGCTTGATGCATGACGGAAAAGCGCTCCAGTCTGGTACAAGCCATAACTTTGGAGATGGCTTTGCAAAGGCATTTGGTATTCAGTATACAGATGAGAACAACGAACTTCAGTATGTGCACCAGACATCATGGGGCGTGTCAACACGTTCAATCGGTGCTATAATCATGGTTCATGGTGATGATGCGGGTCTTAAACTGCCCCCGCGTATTGCACCTGTTCAGGCTGTTATTATTCCCATTGCACAGCATAAAGAGGGTGTCCTTGAAAAAGCGGGTGAAATTTATGAGCAGCTCAAAACAAAGTTCAGGGTTAAACTGGATGCAAGCGAAAAATCACCTGGTTGGAAGTTCAGCGAATATGAGATGAAGGGTGTTCCTCTCAGAATTGAGTTGGGACCAAAGGATATAGCCAATAATCAAGCTATTTTAGTAAATCGTGCAACAAGAGAAAAATTTGTTGTTTGTCTTGGAAAGATTGAAGAAGCAGTTGAAACTATGCTTGACAAGATTCAAAGAGAAATGTTTGAGGCAGCACTTAAAAATCGTGATGAAAAGACTTCGGTTGCTGCTACATACGAAGAATTCGTTGATGCAGTTGAAAATAAGGGCGGCTTTATAAAAGCAATGTGGTGCGGCGAGCTTGAGTGTGAGGAAAAAATCAAGGCTGACACTTCAGCGACCTCACGTTGCATGCCATTTGAACAGGAACAAATTTCTGACAAGTGTGTATGTTGCGGAAAGCCTGCGAAAAAGATGGTTTATTGGGGCAAAGCGTATTAATATTTGCTATACTGTACAAAAATAAAAATATAAGGAGGAAATCCAGTTGTTTGACGGCTTTTATCAATCATTGATTAATCAATTATCTTTAATAAGATTATCGGATATAATAGACATCGTTATTATAACTTTCATAATATACAAAGCTCTGAAGTTTATCCGTGATACAAGGACAATTCAGCTCCTCAAGGGCGTGATTGTGCTTATAGTTGTGATGCAGGTCAGTCAGATGGTCAATCTGCATACAGTTCATTATTTATTAAGCAACGCTATGCAACTGGGTCTTATTGCCATACTTATCGTTTTTCAGCCTGAACTCAGGCGTGCCCTTGAACAGTTGGGCAGAAATACAATGGGACAGTGGTTCAGCTTTGACGAACGTACCGAGGATGTTGAAAAAGAAAAGATAATCGCCGAGGTAAAGGAAAGCTGTGTAAGCATGTCAAAGAGTCGTATTGGTGCCCTGATTGTTATGGAGCGTGAGGTAAAAATCGGTGATATTGTAGGGACAGGAATTACCCTTAATGCAGATGTTTCTGCAGAACTTCTTGTAAATATATTTATTCCCAAAACACCGCTGCATGACGGTGCGGTAATAATCCGTGACAACAAGATTGAGGCGGCAAGTTGTTTCCTCCCTCTGTCACAGAATCCAAATGTCAGCAAGGAATTGGGAACAAGACACCGTGCAGGTCTTGGCATGTCAGAGGAATCTGATGCGGTGGTGGTTATTGTGTCGGAAGAAACAGGCAAAATCTCCATTGCCTGCGGTGGCGAACTCAATATGGACCTCAGCCCTGACGAACTGGACAAAAGTCTTAGAAAATTGTTTGATGTCAATAAAAAAGACAACAAATTCAAGAAGAATATATTTGTCAGAAAGGAGAAGAACAAGTGAAAAGTTTTTTTCCAAAAGATTCGTTTTTAAAGGTTATATCGTTTATTGTAGCTGTTATTTTGTGGATTTATGTCGTATGGGTTGTTGACCCTTCGGTTGATGTTGTTGTTAAGGATATTCCCATAAGATATGCCAATCAGACAATGCTGGAAGGCAGAGGACTGGGTCTTGTAGCTGACCCTGATGCTACAGTTGAACTCAAAATCCGTGGCAGCAGAAAGAAAATTGCCAATATTGACAACAAAAATATTTATGCCACAGTTGACCTTGCAAATATGACAAAAGAGGGAACTTTCTCTCTGCCTATAAGCATTTCCATACCCTATGAATACGACGAAATTGTGGACAAAAAGCCATATAATGCAAACGTAATTATTGACAGGATTGTAAAAGAGGAACGTAAGGTAGAAATACTTACCGTGGGAAGCGTGGCCAATGGCTATGTTGCAGGAACACCTGAATCTTCGGTTAAATCCGTTATGTTGAGTGGTGCATCGACGCTTATTGATCGCATCAAGGGCGTAACTGCAACCTTGGACTTTGATGGAAGAACAGGTGAAATAACCGACAAAGAAGACCTATACTTCCTTGACAGCAACGGCAAGGTAATAGATGCTGATGATGATATATACAGCACAGTTTCTATGGATATATCATCAGTTGATATCACCTGCAGCATTCTCAAGCTTAAAACCGTTCCTGTAAAGGTGGATACCAGTGCTTTGGGTGATGATTACAAGATTTCCGTACAGCCGCCAAATGTGACTGTTTATGCAGAAAATAGTATATTGGACGGAATTTCTGAAATTGCGTCGGAAAGAATTGATGCCAAAACCCTTGCTGAAGAGGGTGTTCAGGAAATAAAGCTGGTTATACCTGAGGGTGTTGCCATGCGTGACGGCATAGGCGAAGTTACAGTAAAGGCTGAAAAAAGAAACTAGAAATCGGGAGGACAGCCAGGTGGAAAAGGTTGTTGTCAGCGGTATAAAAATGCCTGTGAGACATACAGAAGAGGAAGTGCTTGAGGAAGCACAAAAAATTCTGAAAAAATACGGCATCTCATCTGAAATAACGACTGTTTACAAAAAGTCATTGGATGCAAGGCGAAAGAGTGATATTCACTTTGAATACTCTGTTGCTGCAGAGGTGGAAAAAACAAACAGCCGGATTCCAAACCAGCAGGTTCGTGTTTTGGAGGATGTGCCTGGGATAGATTTAGATGACCTCAAAAGAAAATCTTGCAGGAAAAAGGTTGTAGTTGTGGGCAGCGGTCCTTGTGGCTTGTTTGCGGCATATGTGCTTAGCCTGTGCGGGGCGGATGTTACAGTTTTGGAACGCGGCAGCGATGTTGACAGACGAACAGATGCAGTTAACAAGTTCTGGAATGAGGGGGTTCTTGACCCAAATACAAACATTCAGTTTGGTGAAGGCGGAGCAGGAACATTTTCCGACGGCAAACTGAACACCCGTATTGGTGACCCGCTTCAGAGGTTTGTTCTTGAAACCTTTGTAAAAAACGGAGCACCCAAGGATATTCTCTATCGGGCAAAACCGCATATAGGCACCGATTTCTTGAAAACTTGTGTAAAAAATCTGAGAAAAGAAATTGAAAATTTTGGCGGCAAAATTATGTTTGACACCTGTATGACTGATATAAAAATTACAGATGGCTGTATAAGCGGTGCCAAAATCAACAATTCATCATATATTGATTGTGATGCACTTATTCTTGCCCTTGGACACAGCAGCCGAGATACTTATGAAACTTTGCACAGCAGAGGTGTTGTTATGGAACCAAAACCCTTTGCAGCAGGTGTGAGGATTGAGCACAGACGTGAATTTATAAACAAAGTACAGTATGGTAACTGCTCTGATGCAGAGTATCTGCCTACCGCAGATTACCGTTTGGCTTACAATGGTGAGGACAGAAGCTGTTACAGCTTTTGTATGTGCCCCGGTGGAGTGGTTGTTAATGCCTCATCGGAACCGGAAATGCTTAATGTAAACGGAATGAGTTTTCATTCCCGTATGGAAGATAATTCAAACAGTGCTCTGGTGGTCAGTGTGCGTCCGGAAGATTTTGAAAATTCATCTCCTCTTGCGGGAATAGAGTTTCAGCGTAAGTATGAGGCGTTGGCCTACAGATGCGGTGGAGGAAAGGGTCCGGTGCAACTTGCCAAGGATTTTGTAGATGGCAGAGTTTCCTGTGATTTTGATGGGGTAGTACCATCATTTACAGGAGATACATCCTTTGTGGATTTGCATGAGTGTCTGCCGGCATTTATATCAAAAACTCTGACGTCAGGACTAAATGACTTTGACAGGAAGATGAGGGGGTTTCTTGGTGAGGGTGCAATCCTTACCGGAGTTGAAATGAGAACCTCCGCACCACTGAGAATACTGCGGAACGAAAAATTTGAAAGCATAAGCCATAAGGGACTTTATCCTGCAGGGGAGGGTGCCGGATATGCAGGCGGAATTATGAGTGCCGCCATTGACGGAATAAAGGTTGCAAAAAGTATTCTTGAAAATTAGTATATAAATTGGATTTCTAAAGAAAATTAACTAGCAGAAAGGCATTTGATGAAAATATGAAATTAGGTATAGTAGGATTGCCAAATGTAGGCAAAAGCACACTTTTTAACGCGATAACACAGGCAGGAGCGGAGTCAGCAAACTATCCATTTTGCACAATCGAACCCAATGTAGGTACTGTGGCAGTTCCTGATGAAAGACTGGATAAACTTGCCGAAATGTATGACCCCGACAAGGTGACCCCTGCGGTTATTGAATTTGTGGATATTGCAGGACTGGTAAAGGGTGCAAGCAAAGGTGAGGGTCTTGGCAACAAGTTTCTTTCAAATATCCGTGAGGTTGATGCTATTGTTCATGTGGTCCGTGCCTTTGAGGATACAAACATCGTTCATGTTGAGGGAAATATTGACCCCATTCGTGATATTGAAACAATAAACTTTGAGCTTATTTTCTCTGACCTTGAGATTATTGCAAGGCGTATTGACCGTCTTAAGAAACAACTTAAGGGCGGTGACAAAAAGTATCAGGTTGAGATTGACTTTCTTGAGGGACTTTGTGCGAATCTTGAAAAAGGTATAAGTGCCAGAGCACTTGATTTTACCGATGATGAAAAAGAAATGCTGAAAGAAGTTTCGCTCCTCAGCTTAAAACCGGTTATCTATGCTGCAAATGTTGCAGAGGATGATTATTCAAAGCCGGTGGGTGAAAACAAATATGTAGCAAAGATTGCGGAGTTTGCGGAAAGCGAAAAATCAGAAGTAATGGTGGTT
>JAZRNA010000077.1:0-43255 GCA_045647945.1 Clostridia bacterium | reverse complement strand
GGGTAATCCACCGCTATACTGTGTTAAAATGCTCGCGAATACACAAAGTATTCCCTGCGCTTTTGCCTTGTATATCAAAGGATTGCCTCGATTTAACCTCTTCACCCCTGCTCTTTTAAGCGGGCATATAATTTTGGGCATCCTCTGCATACTTTATCTGTATTGCTCTTTCAGCACTCTGTCTATTTTGCGCTTTGCATCACGCTCTGCAATGGCGTCACGCTTGTCATAATTCTTTTTGCCTCGGCAAAGACCAAGGGCTACCTTCACATACGCACCCTTAAAGTATACCTCCAATGGTATCAGGGTATAACCCTCCTGCTGAGTAAGTCCTATGAGTTTGTTTATCTCACGGCGGTGAAGCAGCAACTTCCTTTGCCTCAGCGGGTCCTTGTTGAATATATTACCCTTTTCATAAGGCGAAATATGCATCCCCAAAAGAATTGCCTCGCCGGACTTTACCGAAACATAGCTATCCTTAAGATTGACCTTACCCTCACGCACAGACTTGACCTCTGTTCCGAAAAGAGAGATACCTGCCTCAAAGGTGTCATCAACAAAATAGTCATGAAACGCTTTTTTGTTTTTGGCAACAGATTTTATGGATTTTTTTTCGTTTGCCATAAAAAACTCTCATCTCCTTTCAGTCACGGTATTCAGTATACCTCATTAAAACCGTTTAGTCAATGCAAAAATTTTTCACTTTTTGTCTTTTTATGCAGGGTTAACCGGCAGTTTTATGGTAACTCTGGTATATTCACCCTGCTTGCTTTCCATGGAAATGGAACCCTTGTGATTTTCAACGATTTCCTTGGCGATTGCAAGTCCAAGACCTGTGCCGCCCTGTTCCCTTGACCTTGCCTTGTCCACGCGATAGAATCTCTCAAAGATATGGGGCAAATCCTCCTCCGGAATGCCTATACCATTATCTTCAATCTTAATATAGATTTCGTTATAAAGAAATCCCGCGAACACATTTATACTACCCATTTGGGGTGTATACTTCATTGAGTTTGATATTATATTGGTTATGGCTCTTTCAAGCTGGAATTTGTCAGCATAAACCATGGGCATAGCATTAACGGTGTTATAGGACAGCTTTTGACTTTTGTTTTCTGCCTCCACACGGAATGTCTCTACAATACCCTCCAACATCTCTGGCAGGTCAAATGCTTCCATGTTCATCTCTACGCTTTGGGCATCAAACTTTGAAAGTGTAAGCAGGTTCTTGACCAGATTGGTCATTTTTATTGTTTCGTTCTGAATGGTTTTGAGGAAAGACCTCTCCATTTGCTCCCCTACGGGATAATTGTCAATAAGGGTTTCGGTATATGTGCCGATTGTGGTCAGAGGTGTCTTGAGTTCATGTGAAACCTCTGCAACAAATTTCTTCCGCGACTTGTCAAGATTAAATTCCTCGGTAACGTCACTGAACACACAAACCACGCCAGCCACCTTGTCATTCTCCATCTTAAATGGCAGAAAATATGCCTTTATATGCTTGTTGTTTATCTCAATATCCCTTTTCTCTGTTCTGAATCTGGCAAGATACATAAACTGTGCCATGCACACATTGGAATTGAGTCCCTCAAAAAATCTGTCAAAGCGGATATCTTTTATTTCATCAATGTTCAGCATGTTTTTTGCTGCCTGATTGATTGAGATTATTTCCTGATTGGTGTTGAATGCAATGATGCCGTTGTTGATATGTTCAAGGATTATTTCCAGTTTGTGTTTTTCGCCTGCAACCTCGTTGATGGCATTTTTCATTACGCCGCCCATATAGTTAAAGGTCTCAACCAGCGTTCCCAGTTCGTCCTGAGAAAAAACTTCCAGATTGGATTCAAAGTTGCCCTCTGCAAAGTCCTCCGCTTTTTCGGTGAGTATTGAAATTGGATTGGTGATAGTCTTGGAAAGAAAGAATCCCAGGAACACTGATGCCAACGCACCAAAGAGAAGTGCCTGAATTATAATATAAAGCATGTTTTGCGTAAGGACGTTGACCCCTTGCTTATTATCCTTTACATAGATTATATAGTTACCCTCATTTTGTTTGCCCTCAACAAAATAGGCATAGTCCATATAACTGGAGGTAAAACGGCTGCTTTTGCCTACGCTCCCCGACATTGCCCGAAGTATATTGGGAGTCTTTTCCAAAATTCCCACCCCTGTGCCGGTAGTAACAATCCTTGAAGCATCTTCCGCCCTCAAAACCGCACACTGACGTTGTTCAGAAAGCCCCAACTGACTGGAGTAAGCGGAAATAACCGTATTTATGCGATTTACTCTCTGTTCGCCCTGCAAATCCGAGCGCAAGGTGTCTGTCATGGCAACAACAAATTCACCCGACATAACTTTGTCCATCTGCTCATTGAAATCATCTGTATAAAGCCGGACAACGCTGTTGAACATGTAAGCACCCACAATCAACATGATTGCCAGAACCAATGCCACAAAAATAACAACTATTTTCCATTGCATTTTTTTGAACATAATTCAGTCTCTCCAATAACTATCTTTTTTTATTAAGGAATTCAAAGTCGTTTTGCCTTGCCAGAAGCACATCCCTGAAAGCTTTCTCGGTTGCTTTGTAGAAAGTATGCTTTACACTTCCCTCTTCATATGTTTTTGCCATTTTTTCTGCACGCACAGCACGCTCACGGATATTAACATCGTTCCAGTCCTGAGGTGCATATAAATCCCGCCTCAATCTGTACTGGGTCATAATCCCCGAATATGCTGTCTTTTCAATGTGTTCAAGAGTGAACCTGTCAGCCTCAACCCTGTGTTCCACTATTGAATCTGCATTGAGACCCACTTTCATATGTATTTCATTCATCATAAAGCAAACCAGAGTTTCTTCACCGCCGGCAAAATTGTTGCCCACCCTGCCATAGTTGCAACGAAATCCGCCAATCATTCTGAGGCTTGACCCACGAACCGCAAAATTGGCACCATACGGGAACTCGCCATAATCCTTTGCATAGCTGAAACCTCTGCCATCAATCCTCAAGTTGCTCCACAACCCTATGGTCTTTGAATTAACCAAATCTTTTGCCTCATCAGGAACAGTCAGCAGAACCTGACCGCCGCAAGCACCCAAATCATCACGGCCTTCAAATGATTTGATTGTCTCTGCCACCACATTGGGATTTGCGATTGAATCGTCGTCAACATAAAGTATAACTTCACCATTAGCTGCCCACATTCCACAATTCCTTGCATAGGACAACCCCGCCTGAGGTGCTGTCACATAATTGATTGAGACATTGCTGTGTTTTGCCTGCATTCCAAGGACAAATTCCTTGATATTCTTATCCCTGAAATTATTGTTTACAAAAACTATCTCAAAATCCTCAACCGACGCCCTTTGGGTGCAAAGTGCCTCCATGCAGTCTTCCAGAGTGTCAGATATCTTGTGTGTGCACAGTACAACAGAAAGTTTTTTGGTGTATTCCGTTTTTTCTTCCAGTCTGCCCTCCAGAGCGTATAATATATCATTCTTTGCCCTTGCATCAAGAAATGCAAAAGCTGTCTCAACATCGTCAAAGACATAATTTCTTATATCTTTCTTCGAAAGGTCTTCTCCGTCGCCGGAAATCTCCCCAAGAATATCAAATTCGTTATCCTGTGTTTCTGAAACATTTATTCCCACTTTAACAGCATCCTGCGGCAAGGTCACATCCGCATTGTCGCCGCCAAAGCTGACATAGACCATATTGCTGGGTCCGTTGCCAAAAAATAATTCTGCAAAATCTTCTTTTTCAAGAAGAATATGTCCCGCTATGGCAATTTGTGCCTTAAATTTTTCTGCAATTTCATGATTTTTCACATCCGCCTTAACATACCATACAAGAGGTGTCAAATAAAAATCACGTCTGAAATCGTCAAACACCATCAATTTATAACGGTTTTTGGTTATGCCCAGCTCCTTATCCTTGGCAGTAAGAGACCCATCATGCCAACGATATGAATAAACCGGTTCAGTAAAAGAGGTATGCCGAAGTGTAAGCAGAGAATTCATCCGCATCCAGTAATCATAGTCCTCAAGGGTGTGCTTGTAACTTGAATAGCATCCCAGTATCTCTGCTGCAGCCTTGCGATACATAAATGCCGCACCGATTGTGTTGTTGGCATAAGTATTCAATTCATAGGCATTGTTGGGGAATATAACATTGCTGCTGCCGATGGGGAACTCATACCAGCCGTGTTTTCTGTACTTTTTGCCCTTGGCGTTGATGAGCCTCATATTTCCCCAAACCATTGCTGTTTCGGGATTTGCCTTCAGCTCACCCACCATTTTTTCCAAAAAGTCTTCATCCATAACATTGTCCGCACTGGTCCAAGTCAAAAATTCACCTTTTGCCTCGCGGAAGCCTCTTGAAAGGGTTCTGGGAATCTTTTTGTTTTCCTGAGTAAGAACTCTTATTCTGGAGTCCTTTTCCTCATACATTCTTGCAATCTCAAGAGTCTTATCCTTTGAGCCGTCATTTATTATTATAAGCTCAAAATTGGTATATGTCTGGCAAAGGACAGATTCAATAGAATCCGCCAGAATATCGCCTCCGTTGTATACGGGCAACACCACAGAAATCAAGTCTTTCTCCTGAGGTACATGAACTTTTTGCAGCTTTAGAGGATATCTTTTATCTCTTTCCTCCTTGTACCTCAAAAACTTGTACTGATAGAGATTTAATGGTTTATTTTCGGGTTCTTTCGCCCCAAAGATAAGTTTTTTCAAATAACTGAGCATATTTTGATTCCTACCTTCCTGTCTCCATTTCTTCCATATAATCAAGAAGTCTCCGCCACGCATCAAGATAACACTTTTTGTAGTATATATCCAAGGGTTCCGCTTTCTTTCTTGTGAGTATTTTTATCTCTTTGTTGGTTATGCGTATTTGACTTTTTGCATAGCCCTTTGTCCAACCGATATCGGTATGCAAGTCACAGAAAAACCGATAACTGGTAAGGACCCCTGCACGGATTGTCTTTTTCACATGTTCGTGGGTAAATCGTGAAGGGTCAACCCTGTGAAGAACCTTTGCCCTTGGCTGAAGTCCCACTCCATAGCCTATCTGCAGCATCTTAAATGCAAGGGCTGTCTCCTCACCTCCTGCAAAATCGTTGCCCACTCTGCCATAACACATTCTGAATCCGCCCACTCGCCATATTGCAGAACGTCTCACTCCGTAATCTGCGCCATAAGGAAATTCAAACTGCTGACTTACCTCACGGAAAGTACTGCCCGAAATCTTGAACTGACTCCACAGACTCTCCCAGCCCTTGCGGAGAACCTTTGGCGTGGGGAATGGTCTGTCAAGAATAACCTGTCCCCCCACAATTCCCACTTCGGGATGATATTTAAACCCTGTATAAATCTCCTCAAGCAAATAGTAATCCGCCAACACATCATCGTCAAGGAACAACAGATATTCGCCTTTGGCGTTCCACATTCCAGCGTTGCGGGCATATGACAGACCCTTTTGGGGAACGCCGATATAACGTATAAAGCCCTCTACCTCGCTGTACTTTCTCTTGAAGTCATCAACGGTCTCCCTTATTCCCGATGTAAAGGGTGCATTGTCCACTATTATAATTTCATATTCCTTTTTGCTCATTGACTGACGGATAACCGACCATATTGCATCAATCAATTTTTCGCCACGCATGTATGTGCATATTATAATGGAAATCTTCTTTTCATAATCCTCAGGCTCGTCAATCATTTTTTCAAGACCATAAAGGATATCATTCTTAATCTTTGTCTCAGCAAGGGAAAAAGCACTTTTTCCGTCTTTTACACCAAACCAGCCTCTAAAATCATCAGCTTCGGGCAGTTCCTCGCCGTTTAAAGTAACTGCCAAATCAAATCCCTCGCCACCCTCACAGGTGTCTGAAATCAGAACAGAACCCGAAAGTTTGACATTTATTTTGTCCATGTTTGAGTTTTCGCCTTTGCCAAAAAAGGCATAGCAAAAACATGAATATTCTTCCGCCGCAAAACAACCGTTTGCCTCATCTCTTGTTACAATCACATGCCCCGCATCCTTTGCCGCCTGAACAAATTCAAGGTATGCGGGATTTTCCTCATTCTCAGTCTCAATAACCCACACAAGTGCCGACATATAAAAGTCTCGCCTGAAATCATCAAGCACCATCAGCTTGTAACGATTGCGAGTTATGCCCAGCTCCTTATCGTGTGCGGTGAGAGAATCCTTGTGAATACGATAAAGATACAAGGGCTTTTCCTCGTCGGTATGACGTATTTTAAGAAGAGAATTCATCCTCATCCAGTAGTCATAGTCCTCCAGATTGGTTTTATACTTTGAATAATCCCCCAATATAAAAGCTGCACTGCGTCTGTACATAAAAGCTGCACCGATTGTATTGTTGGCAAAGGTGTTGAGGCAGTCTGCAGACTTTGGAAAGCATACGTTCCCGGAAAAGAGCGGTCTTTCAAACCAGAAATGACCTCTTTTTATTTTCCCTTTTTTGTCAATCAGCCGCATATTGCCATAAACCATAGCGGTATCAGAATACCTCTTCAAATTCTCTGTAAGGACTTTTAGACAGTCAGGCAACATAATGTTGTCCGCACTGGTCCAGGTGAGAAACTCTCCCTTAGCCTCACGGAATCCCACCGAAAGAGCGGTGGGCAGCTTTTTGTTTTGCTGATTTATTATCTTTATTCTTCTGTCCTTTTGTGCAAAACTCTCCGCAATTTCAAGACTTCGGTCAGTTGAGCCGTCATTGACAATTATAAGTTCAAGATTGTTGTAAGACTGATTTAACACACTTTTTATGGAGCTTGCCAGAACATTTTCGCCGTTATATACAGGCAAAACAACCGAGACCAGACCTTTTTCACAGGGGACATCAACCTTTTCGGTGATATTTCCCATTACCCTGTCTCTTTCGTTTTTGTATCTTCTGAATTTGTTGCTGCAAAGTTTGATCCGTCTTTTTTTGCTGTTTTTGATATTCTCACGATTTAATGCCTCATTAAGACCTTTGCGGAGGGTCAGCAAAAGGCCCATACGCTTATAATCCGAAAGTACCAAAAGAGAACGGATAAAGGATATACCCGTTTTCTGCAGAATTTTTTCTATTTTAAGACCGGTCCTCCAGACATAAGTTTCGTGCAAATCAAGTTCTTCCTGCTTGTGCTGATTTGCCTCAAACTGGATTTGCATAATAGCATTTCGGTCAGCCTCAATCCGCTCTTCCAAAGATTTAATCTGCTGTTCCTTTGCCTCAAGTTCCTGTTGGAGCACTTGGATATCTTCTTCACTTTTTAAAATTTCTTGAGCGTTGTTCAAATTATCCATTTTTAATCTCCTATGCTTATTTCGGAAGGAACTTTCAAGACCCCAAAATACTCTCTGTCACACATTATCTTTATATATGCGGCACCCTCTATATAATCATAGTAAGAAATCGGCAGAGTATGCCGCATCTCAAGACCTGTTGTCAAGGTATACTCACCCACATTCAAAAATCCGGGAAAGCTTATTTTGACAATGTTTCTGCCGGTCCTCTTAAACCGCATATCATAATCGTGAAGAGCCGCAACCATAAGGTCCATGCCGTTTTTATCCTTTAAGGATATGGCAAGACCGGTTGTTGAAAGGTCAGCATCTTGGGGAACATCCACCACCGTTTCAACAGTGATTGTGTCCCCGGACATAAAGACTTCTGTCTCTTTGTCGCCTTTTGAGACTCTTACATTCTTTATACATCCGATTTTTGAACCAAACCGGTTTATTTCATTAAACTCTTTCTCCTGCTCCAGAAGTTCTTCTGTTTTTTTGTTAAGACCTTTAACGAGAGCCTCCGCATCGGTTTCGTTGCTTGTTATAAATTCCATATATTTGGAGGTTACTTCGTTTACGTCGCCGTCCATAATCAGCTTGCTGTTGTCAAGCCAGATTGCACGGGTACAAAACCTGCGTACAGCATCAACGTCATGGCTTACAAAGAGAATAGTCTTTCCCTTTTCTTTCAGTTCTTCAAATTTGTTGTAGCATTTGGCCTGAAAACGATAGTCACCCACCGCCAAAGCCTCGTCAACAATCAAAATTTCAGGGTCCGAATTGATTGCAACAGCAAAAGCAAGACGCACAAACATACCGCTGGAATAATTTTTAACCGGTCGGTTTATAAATTCTCCTATTTCAGCAAAATTCGCAATCTCCTCAATCTTCTCATCAACCTCTTCCTTTTTCATTCCCATGATGGTGCCGTTGAGATAAATGTTCTCTATGCCGGTATATTCGGGATTGAAACCTGCTCCCAGCTCCAGAAGTGCAGACACAGTGCCGTCCATAATCTTCTCACCTGCTGTCTGGTTGATTACACCTGTAAGTATTTTAAGGAGGGTGGACTTGCCAGAGCCGTTTTTGCCAATGATGCCAACAGTTTCACCTTTTTCAATAGAAAAGTTTATGTCGGTCAGGGCATAAAACTCCTGAATCTTGTCCTTATACCTCTTTGGAAACAAGGACTCCTTTATCCGGTCACCCGGCTTGTCATAAATTTTATAAACTTTGGTAAGATTTTTTACTTCAATCATTTTCATCCGTTCTTTCTCTTTGGAGTTTTCAAATAACAAAGCGGCTTCATCGCTCGCTGCAAGCGACGGTCGAAGCAATACCGCTTTGTTTGCCCATGTGCATTTCGGCAAAGCCGAAAACTTTGCACGGGTATTAAATTGATGTTTTTGTATAATAAGCAATTGCATAATTGCCTATTATGCAAAAAAGGGCATACAAACTGCCCTTTTTGTTCTAAACATCTTTCTTATAGGTCACAAATGTTATATAAAGTCCTTTTTCTGTTTTAATCATTTCTTCGTTGGCAATACGCCACTCATTTATTTCATCAAAGTTCAGTATAAATCTGTCGGCATCATATTCTTTGTCTATTTTTGTTATATATGCAGTATCGCAAAACTTTACAGATTCTCTGTAAACCGATTCTCCGCCAATAAAGAATATATCTTCATCCTGATATTCTTTCCTTGCCTCTGCAATGGCATCCTCCATGCTTTTGCAAACAGTTACTCCTTCCGGACAAAAGCTCTCGTCATGGGTCAGCACAATATTCAGTCTTTTGGGCAAGGGCTTTTGATTGGGGAAAGATAAGAATGTATTTTTTCCCATAATCACCGCTTTACCCATGGTTTTTTCTCTGAAAAATTTCATATCTTCAGGGATGTGGTCAAGCAAATCTCCGTCCTTGCCTATTCCCCAGTTTAAATCTGCAGCCGCTATAATGTTCATAAAAATTCTCCAATCTGCTAAATGGCAACGGGAATATTCTTTATTTCTTCGCCGTATTTGTAATCTATCAGTTCAAAATCATCGACAGTAAAGTCATAAAAATTCTTTATATCTTTGTTTATAACAAGTTTTGGTGCCGCAAAAGGCTCCCTTGAAATCAGTTCTTTTATAACGGGAATATGTCTGTCATAGATGTGAGCATCTGCAATAACATGGACAAATTCACCCACCTCAAGTCCACTGACCTGAGCAAACATATGGGTAAGTGCGGCATACTGCACAACATTCCAGTTGTTTGCCGCCAACACATCCTGTGACCGCTGATTGAGAACTGCATTCAACTTGTTGCCGGTGACATTGAATGTCATACTGTATGCACAAGGATAAAGATTCATCTCATGCAAATCCTGATGAACATAGATATTTGTCATAATCCGTCGGCTGTATGGATTGTTCTTTAAATCATAGAGAACTCTGTCAACCTGGTCAAATTCGCCCTCGGGATATTTGTGCTTGACACCCATCTGATATCCGTATGCCTTGCCGATTGAACCGTTTTCATCCGCCCAACTGTCCCAGATATGGGGTTTTAGGTCCTTGATGTTATTGGACTTTTTCTGCCATATCCAAAGGATTTCATGGAGTGCACTTTTGAGGTAAGTACGGCGTAATGTGAGGATAGGAAATTCCTCTGCAAGGTTGTATCTGTTGACCACGCAAAACTTTTTTATGGTGTGTGCAGGAGTGCCGTCGTTCCACTTGGGGCGGACATTCTGCCCCTCATCAGACCAGCCGTTTTCAATTATATCCTTGCACATGTCTATAAAAATTATATCCGCTTTACTCATACAAACCACCTATATATCAAGATTTATAACCGACTTGGAATGTTCCTCAATAAATTCACGTCTTGGCTCTACCTTGTCGCCCATAAGAACTGTGAATATTTCATCGGCTCTCTTTGCATCCTCAAGGTCAACACGGAGCATAACCCTCTTTTCAGGGTCCATTGTTGTCTCCCAAAGCTGTTCGGGGTTCATTTCACCAAGACCCTTGTATCTCTGGATTGATGCATCTGGAATTTGTTCAAGAGCCTCTTTCAAATCATCATCATTGTATGCGTAAATAACTTTTTTGCCTTTATAAACCTTATAAAGTGGCGGCTGTGCAATATACACATGTCCCTCTCTTATAAGTGGTTCCATATAACGGAAGAAGAATGTAAGCAAAAGTGTTCTGATATGGGCACCGTCAACGTCGGCATCGGCCATGATTACAACCTTGCCGTATCTTATTTTGGAAACATCAAAGTCACTGCCTATACCTGCACCGATTGCTGTAATAACAGGCAGAAGTTTCTCATTGGAAAATACTTTGTCAATACGGGATTTTTCAACGTTGAGCATCTTTCCCCACAAAGGAAGTATGGCCTGGAAACGTCTGTCACGGCCCTGCTTTGCACTACCACCCGCAGAATCTCCCTCCACGATATATATTTCTGTGAATTCGGTATCTCTTGACGAACAGTCCGCAAGTTTTCCGGGCAGAGTGCTGCTCTCAAGAGCTGACTTTCTTCTGGTACTTTCTCTTGCTCTCTTTGCTGCCTCTCTTGCACGGGATGCGGTCATTGCTTTGTCAATAATAATCTTGGCAACTGCAGGGTTTTCTTCCATAAATTCTGCCAGCTTTTCGTTTACCATTTTTTCTACAATGGTTCTCATTTCGCTGTTCCCAAGCTTGGTCTTGGTCTGACCCTCAAACTGTGCCTCGGTGACTTTGACCGAAATTATGCAGGCAAGACCCTCACGGGTATCTTCACCGCTGAGGTTTTTGTCCCCGTCTTTCAGCATCTTATACTTTCGTGCATAATCGTTCAAAACCTTGGTAAGTGCAGTTTTGAAACCGGTTTCGTGGGTTCCGCCCTCTGTGGTATTGATGTTGTTGGCAAAACTTTCGATGTTTTCAGTATATCCGTCATTATACTGCATGGCAATCTCTGCCTCTGAATTTTCACGAATACAGTTTACATATATAACATCCTGATGAACGGCCTCTTTGTTTCTGTTCAGGTACTGAACAAATTCCTTTATACCGCCCTCATAATGGAGAATATTTTCTCTGTACTTGCCGTTTTCGTCAGGTCTTTCGTCCTTGAGAACGATTTTTACCCCAGCATTGAGAAATGCCTGTTCACGGAGTCTGTTGAGCAAAATATCATAATCATAAACCAATTCTTCAAAAATCTGGTAGTCAGGTTTAAAATGTACAAATGTACCTGTTTTATCAGTATCACCGATTATTTTCAGTTCATTTTGCTTTTCGCCTCGTTCATACTTCTGGTAATAAACGTTTTTGCCGTCGCAAATTTCAACTTCCAGATATTCAGAGAGGGCATTAACAACCGAAGCACCAACGCCGTGGAGACCGCCAGAAACCTTGTATCCTCCACCGCCAAACTTGCCCCCGGCATGAAGAACGGTAAATACAACCTCAACAGCAGGAAGTCCTGTCTGTGCCTGAATACCTACAGGTATACCACGGCCATCGTCCTTTACTGTAATTGAGTTGTCTTCTTTGATTGTAACCTGAATTTCCTTGCAATAACCCGCCAACGCTTCGTCAATGGAGTTATCCACAATTTCATAAACCAGATGGTGAAGACCGCGGGAAGTAGTAGAACCGATGTACATACCGGGTCTTTTTCTTACCGCCTCAAGCCCCTCAAGAACCTGAATTTGACTCTCGTCATATGAATTTTCAACGGGTACATTTGTGATATCTGACATAAACTTTAACCTTTTACCTTTCTGACTCCTTCAAAAAAGAGCGATTTTTTATTTAAAAAGTAAAATCCTTAACTTAAAAATCTTTATATTTTTTTATTCTTCCTGCCAATGCCTTGGTGGAAATGTTGGTTATATAAACCACTGACTGTCCTTTTTCTTCACAGACAACAAAGGATTTTGGGATTTCCTCAGACACATTCCTTACAAAACCCTCCTCCTCCACAATCTTCAAAAATTCCTTTGAATATTTGGAAATTGAGGTGCTTTCAAGATCAAGGATTGATATTATATCTTTTGTGTTTACAACTGTGTCACAGCCTAAATGGAGATACACTCTACAACACTTCCTTTTTCTATTTTTATAAACTTTCCCTCTTTGAAAGTTTTGAATCTTTCACTGTCTGTACAGGTAATGAAAATCTGCATATCAGTCAGCTTGTTTAAAACATAATCCTGACGGTGGCTGTCAAGCTCGCTCATTATATCATCAAGGAGCAGGACAGGATATTCCCCAATCTCCTCACGAAAAAGTTCAACCTCCGCAATTTTTTGCACCAGCACAGCAGTTTTCTGTTGACCCTGAGAACCAAAAAGTTTCAAATCCGCACCGTTTATTTTAAACTCAATATCATCTCTGTGAGGCCCCAGAATACATTCCCGGTATCTCATCTCACGGCTTAGGACATTCTTTGCCTTTTCTTTTAAAATTTCTTTTATATTTTCAACTGAACATTGTTCAATTTTTATACCGCAGGATATATAATCCATATTAAGATTTTCCTTGCCCTCTGAAATATCAAGCTGAATTTTTTGAGCAATGGATTCAATTTTTTTTATATACTCAAATCTTATTTTTATTATATAAGATGCAAGGTCTATGAGCTTTTCATTAAGAACTGAAAGCAGAATTTCATCAATTTTTTCTTCTTTCAAAAGCCTGCTTTTTTGATCAATCAGCTTTCTGTATTCTGAAATTGCACCAAGGTAACCAACTTTAAGCTGACTTATCATTATGTCAATGTTTTTCCGGCGTTTCTTTGGACCCTCACGGATAAGACTTAAATATTCAGGACCAAAAAAAACCACATTAAACCTGCCCACCAGATCACTGTTTTTCTTTATGGGAATTTCATTTATAAATATCTTTTTTTTCTTGGTTTCGTCAAGTTTTATTTCACCTGAAATTTCACAACCCTTGGATACAAAAGACATCTCAATGTTGGAAAAGTTCTCACCGAACTTTATCATTTCATTATCTTTTGATGCCCGGTTTGACTTGCCAAGTGAAAAAAGATATATTCCCTCTAAGATATTTGTTTTCCCCTGGGCATTATTGCCGTAGATTATATTCAGTTTTTCATGAAATTCTATTTTTTCGTTTTCATAATTTCTGAAATTTCGAAAACTTATATTTTTTACTTTCATTATTTAAGACGTCTGGGAAGAAGAAGATAAAGATATTCATCACCTTCAGTTGGTGTAATGATCATTGGATTTATATTCTTCTTAAATTTAATCCTTACAGTTTCATCATCGCAAGCTCTCAAAACATCAAGCAAAAATTCATTAAAGAAGCCAATTTCAAGATTTGCACTGCCTGTATCCGCCGCAATATTGTCATCCACATTTCCCACAATGGTTTCACAGGAAATATTAATGTTGTTGTCCATTATTTTAAGCTTAATAGGTGCATCATTTGCATTGCCGTTTATAATAAGTGACGCACGGTATACAGAGTCAAAAAGTTCATACAGAGGACAATCAATTTCAATCTCCTGATCATCATAGATTGCACTTTGATACTTTATATATTCACCCTCAATGAGACGTGTAACAATCTTATAATTTTCAAATATAAATACTGCATTTTTTGATGTACAGTTGATTTCAACAAAATCTTCATCATCTTTTAAAATCTTGTTCAATTCACCCAAAGCCTTTGCAGGAACAATAAATCTGCGATTTTCATAGCTTGAATCCAGATGATAAGTTCTGACAGCCATCTTAAAACCGTCAGTTGCAATCATTTTGATTGTATCTCCCTCAATTTCAACAAGACATCCCTTTAAAACAGGTCTGTTTTCACTCAATGATGTACAGAAAATTGTTTTTGAAATCATTTCCTTAAGCGAATTCTTTTTTACCTTAACCGAATAATCAGGGTTTACTGCAGGAAGTTCAGGAAAATCAAGAGGATTAAGACCCATAATTTCAAATTTAGCATTTCCACTTTTTATGGTGCAACAGTTTATTTCGTTTGTTTCTATATAAACCTCATCTTCAGGAAGATTCTTAACTATACTCCCCAACATTTTTGCATTAAGCACAGTCTGACCCGGTTTTATAACCCTTGCTTCTGTTTTTGCTTCGATTCCCATTTCCATGTCATTTGAAATGAAAGTCAAAAAGCCGTCAATATCCGCTTTTATATAAATTCCCTCAAGGATTGGCAGGTTGGAATGTGAGGATACTGCCTTTGAAACAGAACTTATAGCTTCGTTTAAAATATTTTTATCGCAAATAATGTTCATTTTTAGTTAAATCCCTTTCTTCGGTAAAATATTATCCATAATAAGCCGATTTAATTATAACATATATTGGGACAAAAAGCAAACACTTTTTACGATTTTAAGGTATGTTTTTTAACAAAAATCAAAAAATCCTTGTTTTTTCTTTAATTTTTGCCCCCCTTTTTAAGGGGGGAGGATTACGTAGTAATCCCGGGGGGTTTTTCTACTAAGTCCAAAAAAACTATATATAAATATATATATAATTATTATAGGTTGTAGTAGCTGTTGTAGGGGGTGTTAATAGTGGTGAAAACTATATCTTGTGCATATATATTAAGGAATGCAAGGTGTGGATTAGCTGTTTATAAAACAAAAAAGTTATTAACTGTATTCACCCCGAAAAATTTTTTTAAAATTATAAACAGCTTGTTTTTAAATAATTCAGTGAATACTGTTGATAAGTTTAAAATTTTTTATATTTAAAGATTGACAAAATTATTAAAATAATATATTATAGGGTAGAGATATTGTGGGATATACATAGTATTTCATATTTTATTTAAATAGAGGTGAAAAAAATGGCTTATACAATTAACGATGATTGCATTATGTGTGGTGCTTGCGAAGGCGAATGCCCCGTTTCTTGCATTTCTGAAGGCGATGGCAAATACGTTATTGATGCAGATGCTTGCATTGATTGCGGCAGCTGTGCCGGTGTATGTCCTGTAGATGCTCCTCAGGCATAATCAAAATTTTTAAAATATAAAAGAGAGTGCATTTTGTACTCTCTTTTAACTTTATTGGAGAAATTTATGGATAAGGATATATTCAAAAAAGGAATCTTGGACCTTAATATTAATATAGAAGAAAATAAAATTGAAAAATTTGGGATATTTTCTGATGTGCTTCTTGAGTGGAATGAAAAAATGAATCTTACTGCAGTGACAGACCCGAAAGAAATATCGGTTAAACATTTTCTTGATAGTATTGCTCCCATGGAAGTTTTAAATTTGAAGGCAAATGCAAAAATAATTGATGTTGGGACAGGTGCAGGTTTTCCGGGTGTTCCTATCAAAATTGTGAGAGAAGACCTTGATTTTACCTTTATGGATTCATTGAACAAAAGGATAACCTTTTTAAAAGAAGTGTCAAATAAGTTGGATTTTGAAAAGGCAGAATTTATTCATGCAAGGGCAGAGGAAGCAGGACAAAACAAAATTTTCCGCGGGAAGTATGATTATGCTGTTTCCCGTGCGGTGGCATCTCTTAAAATTCTTTGTGAGTATTGCATTCCATTTTTAAAGGTGGGGGGAATTTTTGCAGCATTTAAACAATATGATGTTGATGAAGAAATAAATGATGCAAAAAGTATGATAGGAACCTTAGGCGGAAGAATTGCAGATATAAGAGAAGTTAAAATTCCCCAGTCAGATATAGTAAGAAAGATTGTAATTGTTGAAAAAGTAAAAGATACACCATCACAATTTCCGCGACGTGCAAATAAAATAAAAAAGTAATGAAAGGCTTTGGTAAGATATGTCTTTGACACTTATATTGATTGGAATAGGACTTGCCATGGATGCATTTTCCGTTTCTGTTTCTGACGGACTTTGTCTGGGCAAGGTAAAAATAAAAGATGCTCTCAAAATCGGATTGTTTTTTGGTGTTGCCCAGGGGATAATGCCTACAATCGGGTATTTTGCCGGTATTTTATTTTCGGATTTGATAAAAAATATTGACCATTGGATTGCATTTGTTATTCTTTTTATAATAGGTGCAAAAATGATAAAAGAGGCTGTAGAAAAAATAAAGAATCCTCAGGAATGTTGCTTTAAAACCATAAAAACAAAGGAGCTTTTTTTCCAAGCCATTGCTACAAGCATTGATGCACTGGCTGTAGGTGTGAGTTTTGCAGCACTTAAAATAAATATATTTTTTGCCGCATCGGTTATTTGTTTGATTACTCTTGGACTTAGTTTTGCGGGAGTTTTCATAGGAAAAACTTTGGGCAAGATTTTAAGAGAAAAGGCAGAAATTTTTGGCGGGGCGGTTCTTATATTGATAGGTGTAAAAATTCTTGTTGAACATTTGTTTTTTAGTTAATTTAAAATATTGACAGAATCGGACATTTAATATAAAATAATAGTAACTAAATACAAAATTATGCAAAAGAAAGGAACTTTTGATTTATGGAAATGAGAAAGAGCAAAGCTTTAGAAAAAATGAGAAACGGCGAGGTTGTTGTTTCTTTGAAACTTAATCTGGCAGACCCCAGAGGTGTTGAAATTGCGGCTATGAGCGGCTGTGATTGTATCTGGATTGACAGAGAACATGTTCCCAATGACAACAGAGTTATTGAAGAAGCTATCCGTGCAGCAAAAATATATGATGTTGACGTGTTGACACGTGTTGCAAAGGGCGGCGGATATGCAGATCTTATTCATCCGCTTGAAGCAGACTCAACAGGTATTATGGTTCCCCATCTGATGAGCCTTGAGGAAGCAAAGGAAGTTGTTTATTATACAAAGTTCCATCCAATCGGCCGTCGTCCCTTGGATGGCGGAAATGCCGATGCAAAGTTCTGTCTTGTGGATCCTGTTACATATATGAAGCAAGCAAACGAGGAAAGATTTGTTGTTGTACAGATTGAAGACCCAGAGCCTTTGGCACAGCTTGAAGAAATCTGTGCTCTTGATGGCATTGATATGATTTTCTTTGGACCAGCAGACTTTACACAGGGCTTGGGTGTTCCTTGCAAGTTTGATGACCCAAGAATTGCCGAAACAAGAAAATTGGTTGCTGAAACTGCAAAGAAATACGGCAAGTTTGCAGGTACAACCGGCGGTCCCGGAAATATTGCTGAATATGCTGCTATGGGTTATGATTTTGTCAATGTTACAGCCGATGTTGTTGCTTTGTGGAGTACATACAACGATGTAATTTCAAAATCGAAAGAGGCTCTTGCAAAGATTGGCAAATAAGAACCTTTGATATAAAGGGCATACCCCAAAAGTATGCCCTTTTATTTAAGTTGAGAAAAGAGGTCTGAAAAAGTGGATATTATTTCAAAACGCTTTGCGGAACTTTTGTTCCCTGAAATCCTGCTGTCCATGCTGATTTCTTTTTTGAATGTGAATACATCCCTGAATAATGGTATTATGTGGATTAGCGTGGCGTCTGTTATTTTGTTTTTACTTTATATTATGTACAACGGTTTTCTTCTGAATGCTTGTTATGAAGAGGTATACAATACAATAGAATATTATATTTGCAATATAATTGCTAATATATTATTTTTGGCAGTGTGCATAGTTGCTTTCATCTTTTTGGACAAAGATATATGTCCATGGTTTTTTTCTTTCACAGAGTTTTTCAGTTCCTTGTGGGGAGGAATAACAGAAATGGGTTCTATTTTAATTTTTAATGGAATTATATTTTTGATTACAGTATTTATTCCCGTTATAAATGGCGAATATATATAAGAAAAAAACAAAAAAAGGCATACCTCAGGGTATGCCTTTTTTATTTTATCTTTTTTTGCCCCAGATAAGTTTTTTCCAGAATGAATGTTTTTTGTATGTTGTATAGGGTGCAATAAAAATTAATGCGAGAATAAGACCATGAAAGATTTTTATTGATGTAAATGTTTTCATCTGTTGAAACAAAACAAATATCGTTTTTGTAATAGAAAAAAGCCAGGTGTAAAGACTATTGTTGCCGCCAAAGTAAAAAGCTGCATTAACACCTACAAAAAGTATATAAGCTACTAAATTGTAAATGTAATACTCAACAATATCCAGGTCCTCACAACAACCTCTGAGAAGATAAAAGTTGCAAAAAAGATATAAAGCCAGAGAAAGAGCCATAATTGCCCCGACCGAAGTATGGGCATTGGTTATATAATCATTTGCCGATACAAAGGTAATTATTGCAGACAAAATAATCTCTGGTATCAAAAGCTCTAAAAAACGTCTTAAAATAATTTGCATAATTCTTTTGATGTCCTCTTTCTTTGAATTTTGAGTAGAAACGGGACAGCAATAAAGCTGTCCCGTCATTAAATCTTTAGTCGTTGTTTTTGAAAATTGAGAAGTCCTGTGAACCGAGATTTGTAGCATCAAGGCTGAGACCGTTTATTACAATTTTCTCAGCAGGAGCGTTGGGATCAACAATAGAAAGTGCCATAATATCTTCGGTATCAAATTTCGCAAATTCTGCATTTGGTGTATTATACTTTTTCATTATTCAACACCTCCGTCTAATGATGAGAAATGCTTGTCAAAGTTGGGTTCGCATCCAACCACGCTTGACCAGAATGTACCATCAGCAGTCTTTACATAGGCAACTGCATAGTATGTACCTGTTGTATTTTCAGGGATATTAATGATATCGCCGTAGAAAGCATTGTCAGCAGAGGGAGCACCTTTTATCTCACCCATTTTGTTGGTATCAGGAGCGTCCTCATCAAAGATTGATGTGCTTACATACAAGATTCCTGCCTCGGTAATATCCTTTGTGATATCTGCGTGGAAAAGGTATCTCATAAGACCTGACTTCACGCCATCTACCATATAGTAGCCTGCGTCTGTAGCTGCGGTCCAACCAAGCTTGTCGGCAATAGTGCCTTCTGTTACAACAAATCCTTCGTTTTCAAGAGCAGCAATTACATCGGTATTTGTTGAAGAAACAGTAGTGTCTGCAGCCCAACCCATAACAACTTTGCCGGCTGAAACTGTGCCATTGATTGCAACACTATTATCTGCAGTTGTATTTTCGCCGGTGAAACTAGAGAAATATACAGCGTTGCCTTCTGTTGTGATTGAAGAATCAGCATCAATAGTAACATCAATATCACTATCTTCAAAAACTATTGTACCAAAGGTTTCGGTTGCTCTGTAGCTGCTGCTTAAATCAGAATTTACAATTTCAACAGCAGAACCCTTTGAACCGGCAGAACCGTCAGCAGCCTTGAAGTAAAGTGCTGCATAGCCCGAAATATCGGTATTTGTGATTGTCATATCAACAGGATTGTAGATAAGTACACCGTAGCCTGAATTGCTTGCAGTGAGTGTGCTGCCTGTGATGTTAACAACAACAGGATTCATTCCTGTAGCGTCACCGCCGATGTTGATAACCTGAGTGTTGGCAGCTGCTGAGTTTGTTATCAATGAAACATCTTCAATATTCAGCTCGATGCTGCCTGTACGAGTATTGATACATCTGCCTGCTGAACTTGAATAAGTATTTTTGATTGTACCATTTTTGAATGTTGCATTTGCATAAACTTCAAAGGTCTTCTTTGCAGAACCTGTAATGGTATATCCGTTGAGGTTAAGAACAGTATCCTTAGCAACAGTTATAATTGATGAAGATGTAACATCTTTCAAAAGTGTGATTTCGCCGCCTGTAGCCAAAGCATCAGCAAGTGTGGCATATGGTGTATCACCTATTTTAGCTTCGTTGTTGCTTACAACAGAAACTGTGCCGTCTGGATTTTCAACAGCACTATAGTCTGCAGGAATATATTCTGAAACATCTGCTGTAAAGTTTCCGCCAGTAACAGAGATTGATGCAGTAGCATGTGTTTCAAAACCGCCCTCTACAGAGCCTGCACTTATATTTACAACAGCATTTTTATAATTGTCAGCAGTTGTATAGATTGCGTCAAAGCTGATAGAAGAAGGTCTTTTAAAAGCTTCCTGAGCAGCACCAAGTTCCAAAGCACCGCCTGTCATGTTGAATGCAGGAGCGTCTGCAGCATTTGGTGCATAGAACCAGATGGGGTAAGCAAAAGACTCCTCTGTGTCTGCTGCGGTAGGTGTAACGTCACATGCGATTGTACCGCTTTCGAGATTGAGTGTACCTGTAAGCTGAATTGCTGTCTTTGTGGCGCTGATTTTGCCGCCGCCAACAGAGTCCTTTACTGTGAGGGTTGCACCGCTGCGTATTGCGATAGCCGCAACGCTCAAGCCCTTGTCGGTAATTGTCTGGCTTAAAATCTTTCCGTTTAAGTCAAGAGTTATTGATTTGCCCTCAATCTTTATGCAGTCTTTTGCATTGTTTCCGGTATAAACATTATCCAACAATTTGATAACGTCACCGTCTGTTGCAGATGATACTGCGTCATAGATTGATGTATAGGTTGTTCCGTTGATTTCTGCCACAGCGTCTGCTGCAAAAACAGACACAGACATTGTAACAACGAAAAGTGTCAAAAGCAATGGTGTCAGAAATTTCTTTGTTTTCATTATTAATCTCTCCCTTCAAAAAATTTTTAATAAAACAAAGATATTAATATAAATATATGTAAGAAGATAGTTTAACAGAATAATTATATATCAAATAGAAGCAAAAGTCAAGAAGGAAAGCAGGATTTTGAGGTGAACGTGAAAAGAAACCGCCATTTGGCGGTTTCTTGAAGCTTATTTTACTATTTCGTCAATATCTTTTTTCACCAAAGCCGCAATTTCCTCTGTTTCATCAGGGGTTTTGCCGCAAAGCAGGCAGTAGAGCTTGATTTTTGGCTCGGTGCCGGAGGGCCTTATGATAAAGTTGTTTTTGTCCTCAAGCTCAAGGTAGATTACATTTGATTTGGGCAGCAGAATTTCTCCTGTCTTATCGTTGACCAAATCTGTACGGACAGAAGTGCTGTAATCACGGACAGCCAGAACCTTTTTGCCCCCAACTGTTTTGGGCGGATTGGCACGGACAGTATCCATGATGTTTTTGATTTTTTCCAGACCCTCAATGCCCTCCATGGTGACAGACACCACAAATTCGTTGTAATATCCGTACTTTTTGTAAATATTCTGGAGCTGGTCATAAAGGGACAACCCTTGTTCACGGTAGAAAAGAGCCATTTCTGCAATCAGCATGGTTGCCACAACGGCGTCTTTGTCTCTGGCATATGTACCTGCCAGACAGCCATAGCTCTCTTCAAAGCCAAAGAGGTATGTTCCAATTCCCGTTTCTTCGGACTCTTTTATCTTTTCACCAATAAACTTAAAGCCGGTGAGGACTTCTTTCATTTCAACTCCGTAAAAGTCGCATATATCCTGAGTGATATTGGTGGTTACAATGGTTTTTACCACATAACCATCATTGGGGAGCGTGCCTGCTTCCTTTTTCATGCTGAGAATATATTCTGTGAGCAAAATTCCAGTCTGGTTGCCTGTGAGGGTGATGTAATCACCGGTTTGGTCTTTGACCAAAATTCCCACGCGGTCGGCGTCGGGGTCTGTGCCGATGATAAGGTCAGCGCCATGCTGTTTTGCCAATTCTATAGCAATGGTAAAGCCCTCTTTGTTTTCTGGGTTTGGTGATTCAACTGTGGGGAAGTCGCCATCGGGACTTTCCTGTTCTTTCACCACAATCACGTTTTTGAAACCTATACGGTCAAGAATTTTGCGGACCGGTTTGTTGCCTGTGCCGTGGAAAGGGGTATAGACAAATTTCATATCCTGACCCTTTTGATGGACAAGGTCTTTGTTAAGGCATTGAGCCTCCACATGGTTAAGGTAGATATCCTCAACATCCTCGCCCATAATTTCGATCAGTCCTGATTTTACACCCTTATCAAAGTCCCAGATTTTTGCACCGCCAAACAAAGGGGTCTTTGAAATTTCGTCAAGAACGATTGACGCAAGGTCGGGGCTGAGCTGTGCACCATCACTGCCATAAACCTTGTAGCCATTGTACTTTGCGGGGTTGTGGCTGGCGGTGATTGCAATGCCTGCAGTGGCATTCTTGAAACGAACCGAGAACGAAAGCTCAGGAACGGGCTTCAGTTCATAGAAAATATATGCCTTTATGCCGTTGGCGGCCAGCACTGATGCGGCAGTTTTGGCAAACTCCTCCGATTTGTGTCTGCTGTCATATGCTATGGTAACGCTTAAAGCGGCATTTTCGGGATTGGTTTTTTTAAGCTGGTTGGCAAGACCCTGCGTTGCCTGGGCAACTACATAACTGTTCATGCGGTTGGTGCCGAGGCCGATTACTCCGCGGAGACCTGCTGTGCCGAATTCCAGAGATTTATAAAATCTGTCCTTAATCTCGGTGTCGTTGTCTTTGATGGAAAGAAGTTCTTTCCTTTCTTCGTCGGTTACATTTTGACACCAAAGCTCGTATTCCTTTAAGTAGCTCATAATATTCTCCGTTTCTTTATATAAATTTTGAAATTCCATATTTTATTATATTATAACATCTCTAATATTTTTTGTCAAAAAGAATTGATATTTTCTTGTAAATTTGATATTATTTATTTAATAAACAAGAAAGAGGGTTTTTGAGTTATGATAGCAATAGGTTCAGACCACGGTGGAGTAAATCTCAAGGAGACAGTAAAGAAGTTTCTGGAACAAAAGGGTCTTAAATATAAAGATTTTGGGACAAACAGCACAGATTCATGCGATTATCCCGATTATGCAAAAGCAGTTTGTGACGCGGTTGTGTCAGGGGAATGTGACAAGGGCATCCTTATTTGCGGAACAGGCATCGGCATGAGCATCGCCGCAAACAAAGTAAAGGGTATCCGTGCGGCACACGTGACAGATACATACAGTGCGGCAAAGACTCGTGAGCACAACAATGCAAACGTAATTTGTCTGGGCGAGAGGATAACAGGTTGTGATTTGGCACTTGAGATTGTAAATGCATATCTCAATGCGGAGTTTCAGGGTGGCAGACACCAGACCCGCGTGGACAAGGTTATGGCACTTGAGGATTGAGTTAAGATATTCTGAGGAGGGGTTTTGACGTGAAAGATGTTCGCAGAGTAAAAATCGGCAGCGTGCACATAGGCGGCGGCGAGAAAATCGCTGTGCAGTCAATGACCACGGCATACACCGCTGATGTTGAAAAGACAGTTGGGCAGATAAAGGCTCTTGAGGCGGCAGGTTGTGATATTGTACGGGTGGCAATCCCCGATGAGGAAAGTGCCATGGCGGTTTATGACATTAAAAATCAAATAAGCATACCCCTTGTTGCGGACATACACTTTGATTGGAGGCTCGCTCTTACATGTATGGAGCGTGGCATTGACAAAATCCGTATAAACCCCGGCAACATCGGTGGCGAGGACAGAGCGAGAGCGGTTTGCCAAGAGGCAAAGCGGCGGAATATTCCCATTCGCATAGGGGTCAACGGCGGCTCTTTGGAAAAAGAAATCCTTGAAAAATACGGCGAGGCAACACCTGAGGCAATGGTTGAAAGTGCTTTGGGGCATGTTAAAATCCTCGAAAAATACGATTTTTATGATACTGTTATCTCTATAAAGTCCTCTGATGTTAAAAAGACAATAGAGGCGTATCGCCTTGCAAGGGAGAAGTTTGTGTATCCTTTGCACATTGGAGTTACCGAGGCGGGGACATATAAATCAGGGATTATAAAGTCGGCAATCGGCATAGGTTCACTCCTTGCTGTCGGCATAGGAGAGACAATCCGTGTCTCACTGACAGATGACCCTGTAAAAGAAGTGGAAGCAGGTCGTTTGATACTTAAGTCCTTGGGGCTTATGAAAGGTGGGGTAGAGGTTGTTTCCTGTCCCACTTGTGCAAGGTGCAAAATTGACCTTATACCCATAGCAAAGAGGGTAAATGAGGAACTTGAAAATTGCAACAAAAACCTTAAAGTTGCCGTTATGGGTTGTGTTGTGAACGGTCCCGGTGAGGCAAAGGATGCGGACATCGGCATTGCCGGTGGCGATGGCTGTGCAGTGCTTTTTAAGAAAGGCGAAATCCTGGGGAAAATCCCAGAGGATAAAATTGTAGAGACTCTTTTGAGCGAAATTGAGAAAATGGAAGGGAACTGATAGGCGTTGGCAGGAATACTTGAGGTATTTGACAAAGTGACCGTTATGGAGGACTTTGCTCGTGTTCTTGACAAAACAGAGATTTTAAGTTCAAAAATTGAGCTTAAAAACAGTACGGTGAGAATGGAGATCTGCTCTCCGGAGCTTATTTCACAACCGGAGCTTGAAGATTTTGCGGAACATGTCAAGGCGTGTTATAACCTTAATGGTCTTGAGATAAAAATTAAATATAAAAATGTTGAATTTTCCGATGCCTATTACAGAAATCTCCTTTATTTACTTTTCAAAAAAAGCAGCATGTGCAAGGCTTTTCTTGTTGGGAGTGTTGGCGAGCTTGACGGGGATGTTTTAAGAATTAAAAACGTCAAGTGCGGCAAGGAAATTCTCAAACAGAATAACTGTGCCAAAATTTTGGGCGAGATAATCAGTTTTGAACTGGACAGGCGGATTTCGGTTGAGATAATGGCGGAAGAGCTGGACGTTGATGCTTACATGACCGAAAAAGAGGAGCGTCAGGCGGAACTTGACAAAAAATTTGCGGCACCTGTGCAGATAAAGAAAGAGCCTGAACCCCAAAGCAAAGAAGAATATACTGTTTCTGTGGGAACGGTGTACGGAAAAGGAATAACAGAAAATATTATACCCATGTCAGAGCTTCGTGCGGGCATGGGCATTTGTGCTGTCCGCGGTGAAGTAATTGACGTGGATGTGCGTGAGATAAAAAAAGACGGCAAGCTGATGTATATTGCCGTCAACTTTGATATTGGTGATGACAACTGGGCAATAACCTGTGAGATATTTGGCAAGGCGGAGAACATCAAAAAGGTTGTCCCTGCCATAAAGACAGGGAATATCCTTTCTGTCAGGGGCAGTTATGAGATGGACGAGAGGGCACATTGTGAAAAAATGAAAGTTCTGTCGGTGGAACTCCACAACAAGCCTGGGGTTCGCATGGACATGGCAGAAAAGAAGAGGGTTGAGCTGCATCTGCACACCAAAATGAGTGCAAAGGATGCCATAACCTCGGCATCTGACCTTATTGAAAGAGCGGCGGCATGGGGACACAGTGCCATTGCTATAACCGACCACGGTGTTGCACAGGCTTTCCCTGAGGCTTTTGGAACAGCCAAAAAGCTGAAGAAAAAAGAAACACCAATAAAGGTTTTATACGGAACAGAGGGGTATTTTGTCAACGATTTACCCCTTGACGTAAACAGCATACCCAGAAGTTATGTTGACAATGATTATGTTATATTTGATATAGAGACAACCGGGCTTTCGCCTGAAACCGAGATGATAACCGAAATCGGTGCGGTGAAGATGGTTGGGGGCAAAGTGGTGGACAAATTTTCACAGCTTATCGACCCCAAAAGGCCAATCCCCCAAAACATTGTGGAGCTCACCGGGATTACCGATGAGATGGTGGCTGGAAAACCTGAGATAAGTGAAGTTTTGCCCGAGTTTTTGAATTTTTGCGGCAAGGATACCATTATTGTTGCCCACAATGCCAAGTTTGATATGAGTTTTATCAGAACATGGGCAAAAAAGTTAGGATATGAGGTGACCAACAGGGTTGAGGATACCCTTGAGCTTTCAAGGGAGCTGTTCCCTGATGAGAAATCCCACAAGCTGAACCTTGTGGCGGCACGCCTTGGGGTAAGTCTTGAGAACCACCATCGCGCTGTTGATGATGCAGAGGCAGCGGCAGGAATTTTTGCAAAGCTGATGGAGATAAAAGAGGAGAGGGCAAAGACTTTGGGCAAGGAGTATACCATTGACACCAACCCTGAGCTTCTTAAAAACCCATACCGCCATATTGTGATTCTTGCAAAGAACAAGACAGGACTCAAAAATATGTACAAACTCATTTCAAAGTCCAACCTTGATTATTTTTACAAAAGACCGAGGATACCAAAGAGTGTTCTTTCAAAATTCCGCGAGGGTTTGATTATAGGCAGTGCTTGTGAACAGGGCGAGCTGTTTGTGGCTGTCAGGGAAAACAGACCCATGGAGGAAATTGAGGAAATCGCATCATTCTATGATTATTTTGAAATTCAGCCCCTTGGCAACAATGAATTTATGGTGCGAAACGGTGATGTAAAAGACCGTGAAGACCTGAAAGATTTGAACCGACGGATTGTTGAATTGGGCGAAAAAATGGGCAAGCCGGTTGTGGCAACCTGTGACGTTCACTTTATGGACCCTCAGGACGAACTTTATCGCAGAGTTCTGCAGGGGGCTCAAGGGTACAATGATGCGGACATGCAGGCGCCTCTTTATTTCAGGACAACAGAAGAAATGCTGGAGGAATTCAGTTATTTGGGCAAAGACAAGGCATATGAGGTGGTTGTCACCAACACCAACCTTATTGCTGACATGATTGAGGACATTGAGCCACTTCGTGACGGCTCCTATCCGCCCTCAATCGAAAATTGTGAAGAGGACCTTAAAAACATGTGTGAAAAGTTTGCACATGAGGTTTATGGCGAGGAACTCCCCGAAATTGTACAAAAGCGAATGGACAGGGAGCTTGGCTGTATTTTGGGTTATGGCTATGCGGTGATGTATATGATTGCCCACAAATTGGTTAAAAAGTCCAATGAGGCAGGATACTTGGTTGGTTCCCGTGGTTCTGTCGGCTCCAGCTTTGCGGCATACCTTGCAGGCATCACAGAGGTTAATGCTCTTGCGCCACATTATATTTGCCCAAATTGTAAGCATAGCGAGTTTTTCACCAAGGGTGAATATAACATAGGTATAGATATGCCGGATGCGGATTGTCCCAAATGCGGAACAAGACTGAAAAAAGACGGGTTCAACATACCCTTTGAAACATTCCTTGGTTTCAAGGGGGACAAGGTCCCCGATATTGACCTTAACTTTTCCGGTGAATATCAGGCAACGGCCCACAAGTATGTTGAGGAACTATTTGGAGAGGGGTATGTGTTTAAAGCGGGAACAATCGGTACTATCGCAGACAAGACAGCTATTGGTTTTTATGGCAAAAAGTATTACGAAAACAAGGGCATAAAGCCCACTCAGGCGGAACTCAAAAGGGTTTCCAGAGGTCTTGAAGGGGTAAAGAATACCACGGGTCAGCATCCCGGAGGCATTATTGTTTGTCCCAAGACCATGGACATACACGATTTCTGTCCTGTTCAGCACCCTGCTGACAAAAAGGATTCGGGGATTATAACCACACACTTCGACTTCCATTCAATCCATGACAATCTTTTGAAACTGGACATACTGGGTCATGATGACCCGTCTACAATCAGGATGCTTGAAAACCTGACCGGCCTTGATGCTACAAAGATTCCCCTTGATGACCCTGATACAATGAAGATTTTTTCAAGCACAGACACCATCGGCGTTACGCCGGAGCAGATAAAGAGCAAAGTTGGCACATTTGGTGTGCCGGAGTTTGGTACATCTTTCACCAGACAGATGCTCCTTGATACCCTGCCTACCACTTTTTATGAATTGGTGCTTATTGCGGGACTTTCCCACGGAACAGACGTTTGGCTGGGCAATGCTCAGGAACTTATTAAATCAGGAACAGCAACCCTTTCAGAGGTTATCGGTGTTCGTGACGATATTATGACTTATCTTATGAACAAGGGCGTTGAGCCGGGGCTGGCATTTAAGATAATGGAGTTTGTCCGCAAGGGCCGTGCGGCAAAAGAGGGCATGCCAGAGGAATATGAAGTGCCCATGAGGGAGAACAACGTCCCTGACTGGTACATAGACTCCTGCAAAAAGATTAAGTATATGTTCCCCAAGGCTCATGCTGCGGCGTATGTAATGATGGCGTTTAGAGTTGCGTACTTCAAGGTTCATCATCCGCTGGAATTTTATATTGCCTACTATACCGTCCGTGCGGATTTGTTTGATGCAAAGATTATGGCACAGGGTGACGAAAGACTGGTTGCCGAGATGAAGAACCTTGAACAGCGTCAGAACGAGTGGTCAGCCACAGAAAAGTCGGTTTATACTATTTGTGAGATTGTTCACGAGATGTATCAGAGGGGCTTTGAGTTTTTGCCTGTTGACCTTTATGAGTCGGATGCATTCAAATTCCAGAGGGTTGACGGAAAAATAAGACTCCCCATAAATGCTTTTCAGGGAGTGGGAAATGCGGCGGCACAAAACATTGTGGATGCCAGGGCAGATGGTGAGTTTATGTCCATTGAGGATTTGAAACAAAGAGCAAAGCTGACAAAAACAGTAATCGAAACATTGGGCGAAAACGGTTGCCTGAAAGGACTTTCCGAGACAAGCCAGATTTCGCTGTTTGATGAATTTTAAAAATAAAAACAGAAACGGAGACACAAAAGATGACTATTGCCGAAAGAATTGCACAGGAGATGGAGCTTAAACAATGGCAGGTGGACAACACCATTGCTCTTCTTGACGAGGGGAACACCATTCCATTTATATCACGTTATCGCAAGGAGGCAACGGGGGAACTCAATGACGAGATTTTGAGAACCTTTTTTGATCGCCTTACCTATCTTCGCAATATGGAAGAACGCAAGGCGGACATAAAGCGTATAATTGAGGAACAAGGCAAACTCACCGAGGAATTGGCGGCAGAAATCGACAAGGCAGAAAAACTGTCAGAGCTTGAGGATATCTACCGTCCATACCGCCCCAAACGCAGAACCCGTGCCACCGTGGCAAAGGAAAAGGGTTTGGAGCCTTTGGCAACAGTTGTCTATCTTCAGAACACCAAAGCAGAGAGTATAGATGCTTTGGCTCAGGAATATATTGATGCCGAAAAAGGCGTTGAGACTGTGGAGGATGCACTTCAGGGTGCAATGGATATTATTGCGGAGATAATCTCTGATAATGCAGAGCACCGCAAGGAAATCCGTGAAATTACCACAAAAACAGGCATTCTTTGTTCCAAAGCCGCAACAGAAGAGGATTCGGTCTACAGATTATATTATGATTTTGCGGAGCCTGTGACAAAGGCTGTACCCCACCGAGTTCTTGCAGTTGACCGTGGCGAAAAGGAGAAGTTTTTGTCTGTTTCTGTATCCTGTGACCAGGAAAAGATTATTGAATATCTTAAAAAAGCAGAAATTACCGACAAAAGCTCAATTACTGCATATCTGGTGGGGGCAGCCGCAGAGGATGCTTATGTCCGTCTGATTCAGCCCAGCATTGAACGTGAAATCCGCAACGAGCTTACCGATATGGCGCAGGAACAGGCTATGCAGGTGTTTAAAGTTAATCTTAAAAATCTTCTTATGCAAGCACCTATCCGTGGCCAGGTGGTGCTGGGTCTTGATCCCGGCTACCGTACGGGTTGCAAAGTGGGGGTTGTTGACGAGACGGGCAAGGTTCTGGATACCGGAGTTATTTATATAACCCACTCTGATGCACAGAGAGAGGCTGCAAAGGCATTTGTAAAAGGTTTAATCAAAAAGCACGGCATCACCTTGGTTTCAATCGGCAACGGAACAGCGTCAAAGGAAACCGAAATATTTGCCGCAAACCTTATAAAAGAAATCCCCGAGGACGTGAAATATATAATGACCAACGAGGCGGGCGCATCGGTTTATTCTGCATCAAAGCTGGCAACAGAGGAATTCCCTGATTTTGATGTGACCCAAAGAAGTGCCATATCCATCGCAAGACGTGTTCAGGACCCATTGGCAGAGCTTGTTAAGATTGAACCAAAGGCAATCGGCGTGGGTCAGTATCAGCACGACATGAACCAAAAACGTCTTGGCGAGGTATTGGGCGGAGTGGTGGAAGACTGCGTAAACAGCGTTGGCGTAGACCTTAACACTGCCTCTGCACCGCTGCTCCAGTATATTTCAGGCATAAACATGACGATTGCTAACAATATTGTAAAATATAGGGAAGAAGAGGGGAGATTTACAAGCCGGGCACAGCTCAAAAAGGTTGGAAAGCTGGGTCCTAAGGCTTTTCAGCAGTGTGCGGGCTTTTTGAGAATTGCAGGGGGCAAAAACGTATTTGACAACACTGCTGTGCACCCGGAGGCTTATGATGCTGCCACAAAGCTTATTGAATATTTGGGATACACAATGAAGGATGTTGAGGAAAACAAACTTTCTGACATAAAGGATAGGATGAAAGACAAGGATTTGACTTCTTTGGCAGAGGAGTTGGGCATTGGTGTTCCCACCCTGCGTGATATTGTGGAAGAAATCATCAAGCCCGGCCGAGACCCCAGGGATTCGGTGGAACAGCCTCTTCTTCGTGAAGATGTGATGAGCATGGAGGACTTGAAGCCGGACATGATTCTTACCGGAACAGTACGAAATGTAATTGACTTTGGTGCTTTTGTGGATATTGGCGTTCATCAGGACGGCTTGGTTCACATTTCACAGCTCAGCGACAAGTATGTAAAACACCCTATGGACGTGGTTTCAATCGGCGATATCGTAAAGGTAAAGGTTCTGGAAGTTGACCTTAACAAAAAGCGTATTTCCCTGACAATGAAAGGGCTTTAACGAAAGGGGTACATCAATTGAAATCTTTTTATAAAAGCTTTTTTATACTTATGATTCCCATGGCTCTTAAAGAGCTGATTGCGGCGTTTATAAACCTTCTGGACACAGTTATGCTGGGAAATTTTGGAAAAGACGTAATTGCCGCTGTGGGAATAGCGAATCAATGGTATTTTCTGTTTACGGTACTTGTTTTTGGAATGTGCGGCGGCGCAGGGGTTTTTGCCTCTCAGTACTGGGGAGCCAGAGATTTGAACAAGGTGAGGAAAGTTCTGGGTATAAATCTTGTGCTTGTCATTCTGCTTTCTGCAGTGTTCATACTTATATCGGTGATTATGCCGGAGGTTGTTATAAAAACATTCAGGAAAGACCCTGCGGTTGTGGAATATGGGGTTAAGTATCTCAGGGTTGCTTGTTTCTCCTACTTTTTCTCTGGTGTGACGGCGGCATATGACATGAGTCTTTGTTGCAGCGAAAACGCAAATATTCCGTTTATTTCTCGATTTGTGGGACTTATTGTCAATGTTGTGATGAACTGGGTGCTTATATTCGGAAAGCTGGGTTTCCCTGCTCTTGGGGTTGAGGGTGCGGCAATAGCTACAATAATTGCCAGAATGTCCGAGCTTGCTATTATACTTGGGGCAATATATGGAAAAAAATTGGTCCAGGCGGCAAAAATATCAGAATTGATATCAATACCCAAGGGAATGCTGGGGGGTTACTTCAAGGCGGCGTTGCCTGTGACCCTAAACGAGGGTGCCTGGGCGCTGGGCACGGTCACATATTCATGGGTGTTTTCGCAGATAAGTACCGATGCAATGGTTGTCATAACCATTGTCCAGAATATTGAAAGACTGCTCCTTGTGTTTTTCCACGGAGGCGGAAATGCTGCGGGAATCCTTATAGGCAAGCTGGTGGGCGGCGGCAACTATAAAGAGGCATACACAGTATCTAAAAAGCTCTGTCTTATGAATACAGCATTTGCTTTGTGCGTGTCAGTTCTCTTTATTTTCGCAAGACCTTTGGTGCTGATACCATACAATATAACGCCTGAAATCTATAAAGATGCCCTGAATATATTGTTCCTGACAGCAATTATTATGAATGTAAAAGCTTTGACTTTTTATTTCATAGTGGGTGTTTTCAGAAACGGGGGAGACACCAAGCACGCGGCAATCATAGACATCACATCTATGTGGCTTGTGGGTGTGCCTTTGGTAATAGTTACAGGTCTTTTCTTCAAGTTGCCACTTGAATATATCTACCTGATGATGATGGGCGAAGAATTTATAAAGCTGGCGCTCTCTATCCCTTGGTTTGTCAGCAAAAAATGGATACGGAACCTTGTAAAGGAATAAAATGTTTCACGTGAAACATTGCCGCATGGCCTAACGTCAGGCTGTGCGGTTTTTTATCTTGTTTCACGTGAAACATTTTTTGTGAAATGTAGGATTTTCTATTGTATTTTTTTGAAAAAGTGTTATAATTATGGTATATTGAAAGAATAAGTCAAGGAGAATTCAAATGGGAAAGGTTATTGCTATCGCAAATCAGAAAGGTGGCGTGGGAAAAACCACCACGGCTGTTAATTTGAGTGCTTGCCTTGGGAAAAAGGGAAAAAAGACTTTGCTTATAGACATTGACCCTCAGGGAAACACAACCAGCGGTGTTGGGGTTGACCCCAGAGGTGTTGAAAAGTCGGTCTATGACTGCATTATAAACGATGTTCCCATGAGTGAAGTTCTTGTGGATACGGGGTTTGACAATTTGTGGGTTTGTCCTGCCAACATCAATCTTGCGGGGGCAGAACTGGAGCTTGTGACAAAGGAAAACCGTGAATATGTTCTCAAAAATGCTATCAGCGAGATTAAGGATCGGTTTGATTTTATATTTATTGATTGTCCTCCGTCTTTGGGGCTTATAACCCTCAATTCTTTTTCGGCAGCAGATACCATTCTGGTGCCTATTCAGTGTGAATATTATGCACTTGAGGGTTTGAGTCAGCTTACCAATACAATAAAAATGGTTAAGAAAAAGCTTAACCCTGAGCTTGAGTTGGAGGGGGTTTTGCTTACCATGTTTGACGCAAGGACAAACCTCTCTATCCAGGTGGTTGCTGAGGTTAAGAAGTTCTTCCGTGATAAGGTGTACGGAACAATTATTCCCCGCAACGTAAGGCTTTCCGAGGCGCCAAGCTTTGGTCAGCCGGTGATTGAATATGACAAACATTCAAAGGGTGCGGAGTGTTATACCGACCTTGCGGAAGAGGTTATAGAAAGAAATGAAGCATAGAATTTGCTTTGTGAAAGGAAGTGAATGCTTTGGCAGAAAAGAAAATGGCGAAAAAGGGCCTTGGAAGAGGTTTGGGGGCATTTTTTGACGATATTGAAGAGAATACCGCAGAGAAATCTCCCCAAAAGGCGGAAGATAAGAGTGGTGTAAAGATTCTCAAGCTCAGGGATATTGAACCCAACCCTGACCAGCCCAGAAAGAACTTTGAAAAGGACAAGCTGGAGGCCTTGGCGGCATCTATAAAGGAACATGGAATAGTTCAGCCTATTGTTGTAAAACCTCAAAAAAACGGGATGTATACAATAGTTGCTGGTGAACGCAGATGGCGTGCGGCACATATTGCCGGGCTTAACGAAGTGCCCTGTGTAGAGGGGGATTATACCGAAAAACAGATTATGGAGCTTGCTCTGGTTGAGAATTTGCAGAGGGAAGACCTGAATCCTATAGAAGAATCCGAGGGTTACA
Source organism: Clostridia bacterium (assembly GCA_045647945.1). GTDB lineage: Bacteria > Bacillota > Clostridia > Monoglobales > Monoglobaceae > SIG440. Next base: position 9,625 of record JAZRNA010000077.1, on the reverse strand, counting down.
GAAAACTGATGGATACCTTTGGCCTCACTCAGGAAGATGTTGCAACGAGAGTTGGAAAAAGCCGTAGTGCTGTTGCCAATGCCCTGAGGCTCAACGGGCTTTCGGAAAAGATAAAGGCTATGGTGATTAAGGGAGATCTCAGCTCCGGCCACGCCAGAGCGCTTCTTGCGCTTGAAAAAGATGCTGACAGATTGGCGTTGGCTGAAAGAATAGTTGCAGAGGGGCTTAATGTTCGTCAAACCGAAAAGTTGGCGACCAGCTCCGTTGTGAAAGAAAAATTAATACCGCCCCAAATCGACAGAAACACAGAAAAATATTTCAAAGATTTGGAAAGGGATATTTCCAGAAGACTGGGAGCAAAAGTTTCAATCAAGAACGGAAAAAAACGTGGAAAAATTGAAATTGAATATTTTAGCCCTCAGGAACTGGAGGGAATCCTGGAAAAAATAAAATAGGACCAAATTTACAAAATTTGACAAAAACCGCCCTTTAAAAAGACGGCTTGGTTGTCCAAAACAAGATGTGGCAATGAACAGATATGGAAAAGAGAAAAAAGCGATTTAAAGGGCAAAAATTTAGCTTTCAGAGCGACGGGCGAAAAGGAGAGAAAATGAAAAGGGATTATAAAAGAGTTTGTATTTATGGAATCATTATGCTGCTGTGCGTGGTGGTGATTGTGATTGTTGGATGTCTGTCCCAGAAAAAAAGTGATGTTCAGGAGATAGAGTATCAGAATTTGATTACAGCCAACCAGAACAGCATCCGAACCCTTGAGGAAAAAATTGCCGAACTGGAAAAAGAAAACAAGGGTTTAAAGGAACAGCTTTCTCAATCCATGATGTTGCAGTCTGATATTACCACATCAAATCAGGCGCTTGCTGACCTTAAGGAAATTTATGACACATTTAAAAATGGAAAAAAGGAACAGGCAAGGGCAGCCTTTAAAAAGATAGAGACCATGGGTTTTGATGATACGGCTCTTGCTTACTATGAAATATTAAAAGACATGTTGGAAAACTAAACAGAAAAAATAGCCGCAAAAAGTGTGGCAGAATGGAGAATATTATGATAGATATTAAAATTTTAAGAAATGAACCTGAAAAGCTGATTGAGGCGCTGAAGAGAAGAAAGGAGACCAGAATTGATATTGACCATCTTTTGGACCTTGACAAACAGCGTCGTGAGCTGGTTTTCAGCGTTGAGCAGATGAAAAACAAGCAGAACACCATTTCAAAGCAGATTCCTGCCCTGAAAAAAGAGGGCAAGGACACAACAGAAATTTTTGCTGAAATGAAGGTTCTTTCTGATGAAATCAAAAAGATTGATGAGCAGGTAAGAGGTATCGATGAGGAAATCGAAACCATTATGTATACAATCCCCAACATTGCCAATCCTACTGTTCCTGAGGGGGATACAGATGAGGACAACATTGAGGTAAGACGCTTTATGGAGCCTACCCAGTTTGATTTTGAACCCAAGGCACATTGGGATTTAGGTGAAGATTTGGGTATCCTTGACGCTGCAACTGCGGCAAAAATCACAGGTACAAGGTTTACTGTATACAAGGGTGCGGGTGCACAGCTTGAAAGAGCGGTTATCAACTTTTATCTTGACACACATACCCGTCAGAATGGGTATGAGGAAATTTTCCCGCCTTTTATGGTGCACAGAAACAGCATGATTGGCACAGGTCAGTTGCCTAAGTTCGAAGAAGATGCTTTCAAGGTTGCAAACACCGAATATTTTATGGTTCCAACAGCTGAGGTGCCTGTTACAAACATGCACAGAGATGAGATTTTGGATGGCAGCAAGCTACCCCTTAAGTACTGTGCATACACTGCATGTTTCAGAGCAGAGGCAGGAAGTGCGGGCAGAGACACCAGAGGTCTTATCCGTCAGCATCAGTTCAACAAGGTTGAGCTTGTGAAATTTGCAAACCCTGAAAATTCTTATGAAGAGCTTGAAAGTCTGGTGAATGATGCAGAATCTGTTCTCAAGCTCCTCAAACTCCCATACCGTGTGGTAAAAATCTGTATCGGCGACCTTGGATTCACTGCAGCAATGAAGTATGACATTGAGGTGTGGATGCCAAGCTATGGAAGATTTGTTGAGATTTCTTCCTGTTCAAACTTTGAGGACTTCCAGGCAAGACGTGCAAACATTAAGTTCAAGAACAATGTCAAGGACAAGGCACTGCTTGTTCATACTCTCAATGGTTCAGGTGTGGCAATCGGCAGAACAGTTGCCGCAATTCTGGAGAATTATCAAAATGCGGACGGCAGCATCACTGTTCCTGAAGTTCTGAGACCTTACCTTGGCGGAAAAGAAGTTATCACCGGAGAAAACTAAAACAAGTAATATGTCGGGTTGTTGCACATGCAGCAACCCGATTTTTTTGTGTTTTTTATTTAGAGTGTGCACGCACGCTCTGGTTGTTGCGAGACAAACTACATAGCAAAGTAACCGGCATATGCCGGGGACTTTGCTTTTTGGCATTTAAAATTAAAAAAATTTCTTTTATTCCAACAAAAAAGAAAAAATCCAGAATGCTTTTTGCATCCCAGACTTTTTGCAACATAAATTCTTTGTAATTTCACAAAATAAAAGCGAAAAGGAGATATTGGTCCAATGATGAATTTTGTAAAAATTTGTTTTTTGCTTTTGTGCGTATCTTCAAGTATTTCAAAAAACGTTTACACTCCCGTCTTGGTACAAAGACCTTCCCAATCACTTGTAGAGACGGCAGATTTCCACCACGCATAAACGCAACAAAAAGCGGTAAACTGTTATTAGTTTACCGCTTTTTTCACTTTTAATACAAAATTTAAATAACAAACTTGTCGTGAATAACCTGAACAGCCTTTTCTGCATTATTCACATTGATAAGAACAGAAATCTTGGTTTCTGATGTGGAAATCATGTGGATATTGATATTTGCCTCATAAAGAGCTTCAAACATTTTTGCTGCAACACCTGGGTTGTTTGTCATACCTGCACCAACAATTGAAACTTTGCTGATGTCTTCGCGGTGGGTAACTTCCTCGTAGCAAAGGCTTGCCTTTTCTGCCTCAAGCAGATTCAAAGCTTCTTCAAGGTTATTCTTTGTAACAGTGAAGGAAATATCCTTCTTTCCGCCACGGCCGATTGACTGCAGAATTACATCAACGTTTATATGTTTGTTTGCAAGCAAAGAAAATACTTTGAATGCAATACCGGGTTTGTCTTCAAGACCAACAATTGCAATACGTGCTACGTCGTTGTCACGGGCAACACCTCTGATTAACATTTTTTCCACGGAAACCGCCTCCTTAACAATAGTTCCATCAATTTTTTCAAAACTGGATTTAACTTCAAGTTTTACGCCGTACTTCTTAGCCATTTCAACCGAGCGGTTGTGGAGCACGTTTGCACCAAGGCTTGCAAGGTCAAGCATTTCGTCGTATGTGATTTCGTCAAGTTTCCTTGCGGACTTGACAATACGCGGGTCTGCTGTGTAAACACCGTCAACGTCTGTGTAGATTTCGCACTTGTCTGCGTGAATTGCTGCGGCGATGGCAACAGCTGATGTATCACTTCCGCCACGGCCAAGAGTTGTTATGTTGTCATACTTGTCAATGCCCTGGAAACCTGCAACAATAACGATTTTTTTCTGGTTGATTTCTGCCAGAATTCTTTCGGTATCAATCTTGTTTATGCGGGCATTGCCGGCTGTTGAGTTTGTGTGAAAGCCTGCCTGCCAACCGGTGAGAGAGATAACCGGTGCACCAATCTTTTCAATCGCCATTGCAAGAAGAGCAATGGAAATCTGTTCGCCGGATGAAAGAAGCATATCCATCTCGCGCTTTGAGGGTGCAGAGTTGATTTCATGGGCCTTGTCGATAAGGTCGTCAGTTGTATCACCCTGTGCGGAAACAACCACAACCACCGAATTGCCCTGACGATATGTGTCAACAACACGGCTGGCCACATTGTTGACTTTTGCAGCATCGGCAACCGAGCTGCCGCCGAATTTCTGAACAATAATTGCCAATTTAAAAACCTCCGATACTGTTTATATTTTCAGCAACACTCAAAAGTTTTTCAAAACCCCGGAGTGTTTGATTTGCAAAAAGTTTATTCACCAATCAGTCTTAATTTGCCCAATACCTTGCAACCCTCAAACTCAACAGATTTTATAAAGCTGTTAAGTTCGTCACCGGTGAGGGGTGCGGTGATTACGGCAAATTCGTTTTTGTATTCTTCCTCGTCAAATGCAACAATCTTGCAATCCGCAAGGTTTGAAACACGTTCACCGGAAAATCTTATATAATAAGGGTATTTTTGAAGTTTGCCCTCTGACTGGTTTTCTTCTTTATATTCTTTCCATTTTATGATGATGTTTACGCCTTTGTGCTTGATTGCATCCACAACGTCGGCAACCACTGCGTTTGCTGTGGGAAGCTTGCCGGCGCCACGACCATAGAACATAACGTCACCCAAGTCCTCGCCTTTTACGATAATGCCGTTGAAAACATCATTGATGCCGGCAAGGGGATTGCTTTTGGGAACAAACGCCGGGAAAACAGCTGCATAAACTCCGCCGTCTTCTGATTTTGTTGCATGACCGATAAGCTTGATGGCATAACCAAGACGGTCAGCATATGCAACGTCTGCTGCTGTTATTTTGGAAATACCTTCTGTAGGGATTCTTTCGGTGAGAACAGCTTTGCCAAATGCCAATGCAGAGAGAATGGCAATCTTTCGGCATGTGTCGTGACCCTCAACGTCTGCTGTGGGGTCTGCTTCGGCATAACCTTTTTGCTGTGCTGCACGGAGTGCGTTTTCAAAGGTCTCGCCGTTCTGGAACATCTGTGTCAGTATGTAGTTGGTTGTTCCGTTGAGAATGCCGAAAACATCGGTTGCTTCCCCTGCGGTGAGACATGAGAACATGGGTCTGATAATGGGAATACCTCCGCCAACAGATGCCTCAAAGAGGTAGTTGAGCTTTCTTTCTCTTGCGATTTTGATAAGCTCTGTACCATGTGCTGCAACAAGCTCTTTGTTTGAAGTTATGACGCTTTTTCCTGCCAAGAGGAGCTGCTTTGAAAACTTGTATGCGGGATTAACACCGCCCATTGTTTCAACAACAACGCCTACCTCGGGGTCGTCCAGGATATCATTGAAATCTTTTGTAAAGCAATCAAACTCGCTGTCGGGGAAATCACGCAGGTCGAGAATATGTGCAATTTCGATGGGTTCGCCGCATTTTTTAATGAGGGTTTCCTGATTTTTGGTAACAACCTCTCCAACGCCCGAACCAACAACACCAAAGCCCATAATTGCGATTTTCATATGTCATCAATTCCTTTCAAAAAAAGTACCTGAATTATATCAAAATGACGTGACGCATCAAAATAGAATAATTAATACAATAATACAACAAAAACTCCGTATAGTCAAGGAGTTTTTGCCATTTTTATGCACTAAAAAGAGCCACGAAAGACAATGTTTTTTATATTATCTAACAAGGCGGATGATTTGGGTCATCTCGTCCTTTGTTTTTGCCTGCATAATCAGCTCCCTCAACTTTGCACCGCCGGGTTTGCCTTTGATATACCATGCCATGTGTTTGCGTGCCTCCTGAATGCCCCGGTATTCACCCTTATAGTTGACCAAAAGCTCAAGATGTTCAAGCATTTTTTCTGCTCTTTCCTCAAGGGGCGGGGGCGGGAGTTTTTCGCCAACTTTTAAAAAGTGGATGATTTGCCCAAAAATCCAGGGGTTTCCCTGGGCGCCTCTGCCAATCATAATCCCGTCACAGCCGGTATACTGCAGCATGTGAAGGGCGCTTTCTTCGTCAATGATATCGCCGTTGCCGATAACAGGGATTGATACAGCCTCTTTCACTGCCTTTATTATGTCGAGGTCGGCTTTGCCGCTGTAGAACTGCTGTCGGGTTCTGCCGTGGACGGTTATTGCTGCAGCTCCGTTTTGTTCCGCAATCTTTGCCATTTCCACAGCGTTTACGGAATCATCGTCCCAGCCTTTGCGGATTTTGACAGTTACGGGGACATCAACCACGTCCGTAACTGCGGCAACAATTTCCCCTGCAAGATGGGGGTCTTTGGAAAGAGCCGAGCCGTCGCCGTTGCCGGTGATTTTGGGGGCAGGACAACCCATATTGATGTCAATAAGCTCTGCACCGTATGCCAAAGACTTTGACGCAATGGATGCCAGCACTTGTGGTTCGTGCCCGAATATCTGGGTCGATATGGGTTTTTCAATGTCGTCGGTCTCCAGCAGACCGGCGGTTTTTTTGCTGTTGTAAAAAAGTCCCTTGCCTGACACCATTTCGGTGTACATAAGTCCCGGGCCAAAGGGCTTCACTATCATCCGAAAGGCTTTATCGGTGACCCCTGCCATTGGTGCAAGGAGTACGTTGTTTTCAAGTTGAAGATTTTTTATTTTAAGCATATGTTGCTTCCTTTTTCATAGAGTTAGGTTTTCTTTTTTAATTATATTCATTTTATGCTCTTTTGTCAATGGATATAAGCCGTTTGTGACTTGACACAGAGGGTATTTGGGGGTATAATTGTTCAAAATGGGGGAGGATTTTTGCTCTTCCAAAAGATTAATGAAATTTGGAGTAATTATTATGGATTATTCAAGATTCAAAGATTTAAAGCGTGTGGTTATCAAGGTGGGAACATCTTCTTTGACCTACGAAACAGGAAAATTGAATATAAAGAAACTGGAGAGCATTGTGCGGGTGGTATCCGACCTTAAGAACCGTGGAGTTGAGGTGGTTCTGGTTTCCAGTGGTGCTGTGGGTGCAGGCGTGGGCAAGCTGAACCTTGCGGAAAAACCTACCGACACAAGAAAAAAACAGGCACTTGCTGCCATTGGTCAGGCAACATTGGTTTCTATGTATGACCGTTTTTTTTCAGAATACGGACACCAGGCAGCCCAAGTGCTTTTGACCAAGTTTATTCTTGACGATGAAGAACGGTACCAGAACACAAAAAACACATTTGAGACAATGTTCGAATATGGGGTTATACCCATTGTCAACGAAAACGACGTGATTTCCACATACGAGCTGGAATTTGGCGACAATGACACCCTTTCGGCGCTCATTGCAAAGTTGGTTGATGCACAGCTACTTATATTGCTTTCCGACATAGATGGACTTTATACAGCCAACCCCCAGGAAGATGAGGGGGCGGAACTGATTTCGGTGGTTGAGGAAATTGATGAAAAAGTTTATGCCATTGCAGGTGGTGCAGGCAGTCGCAGAGGTACAGGCGGCATGAAAACCAAGCTGAAAGCCGCAGAAATTGTCAATGCACAGGGAATTGATATGATTATCAGCAACGGTGCACATCCCGAAAGAATTTATGATGTTTTTGACGGCAAGGCAATCGGAACCTTGTTTGCATGCAAAAAATAAGAGATTTGTGAATAAAAACCCCAAATTTTGTTAAAATATTGTCAAAAACCTATTGAAAAATTGAAATATATGTGTTATCATGTTATACATGGGAGAAGTTGAAAATTTTGGAAGATGTTCGGCTTCTTATGGCTCAAAGATTATTTTGTTTATTATATAAGGAGGTACTAAAAATGACCAACAACAAAAAAGCACTTGCTTGGATTGAAGAAATGAAAGCCCTTTGCAAGCCCTCAAACGTGGTTTGGATTGACGGCTCTAAGGCACAGCTTGATGCACTTCGTGATGAAGCTGTTGCAACAGGAGAGATGATAAAGCTTAATCAGGAAAAGCTTCCCGGATGCTACTATCACAGAACAGCAGAGAATGACGTTGCCCGTGTAGAGGACAGAACATTCATCTGTACAGAAACGAAGGAAGAGGCAGGCCCCATCAACAACTGGATGGCACCTGCTGAGATGTATGCAAAACTCAATGCGCTTTATGACGGCTCAATGGAAGGCCGCACAATGTACATTATCCCATATTCAATGGGTCCCGTTGGCTCACCTTTCTCAAAGATTGGTATTGAGCTTACAGACAGCATTTATGTTGTTCTTAACATGGACATCATGACAAGAGTGGGCAAAGACGTGCTTGACGCACTTGGCGAAGATGGTGACTTTGTAAAATGTCTCCATGCTAAGCGTGATGTTAACCCTGACGAAAGATACATTGTTCACTTCCCTCAGGACAACACAATCATGTCCGTAAACTCAGCTTACGGTGGAAACGTTCTCCTTGGCAAAAAGTGTTTTGCACTTCGTATTGCGTCATATCAGGGAATGAAAGAGGGCTGGATGGCAGAGCATATGCTTATCCTCGGGTTAGAAAATCCCAAGGGCGAAGTTAAATATATCTGTGCAGCATTCCCCTCAGCTTGCGGCAAAACAAACCTGGCTATGCTTATTCCGCCCGAATTCCTTAAGGAACAGGGTTACAAAGTATGGACAGTAGGTGACGATATTGCTTGGCTTCGTGTTGGCGAGGATGGCAGACTTTATGCTATCAACCCCGAAGCAGGTTTCTTCGGCGTTGCTCCCGGTACTTCTGTGAAGTCAAACTTTAATGCATTGGAAGCAACAAAGAAAGATACAATCTTCACAAACGTTGCAATCAACGAAGAAGATATGACTGTTTGGTGGGAAGGCCTTGACAAGAATCCTCCCACAAAGGCAATCGAGTGGAAAGGTGCTAAGGTTGACGGCAAAGAATACTCAGCAGAAGGCAACAAGCTGGCACATCCCAACTCAAGATTTACAGCTCCTGCAAAGAACTGTCCCTGCATTTCTCCTGAGTTTGAGAATCCACAGGGTGTTCCCATTTCAGCTATCGTATTCGGCGGCCGTCGTGCAAAGACTGCTCCGCTGGTATATCAGGCTCGTGACTGGGATCACGGTGTATTTGTTGGTGCAACAATGGCATCTGAAACAACAGCAGCTGCTGCAGGTGCAGTAGGTGTTGTAAGACGTGACCCCATGGCTATGCGTCCTTTCGTTGGATACAACATGGCTGATTACTTCCAGCACTGGTACGATATGGGCAAAAAGATTGCAAATCCGCCCAAAATCTTTAATGTAAACTGGTTCAGACTTGATGACGAGGGCAACTTCATGTGGCCTGGTTTCGGCGACAATATGCGTGTTCTCAACTGGATTCTTGACCGTTGTGAAGGCAAGGTTGATGCAGTTGAAACAGAAATTGGTTATGTTCCCAACAAGGAAGACCTCCAGCTTGACGGTCTTGACCTCAGCGACGAGGTTGTTGACGAACTCCTTTCAATCGATATTGATGCATGGAAAGAAGACCTTGCAAACCAGAGAGAATTCTTTGCACAGTTTGGTGACAGACTTCCTCAGGAAATCAAGGACAGCATGGATCAGCTTGAGAAAAATCTTGGTTAATTAAAAAGTTTTAAAATGAAACCCCCGGTTTATCCGGGGGTTTTTTATAAACATAGGGCATTTTTCTTTAAATTTTTGGTAGTCAAATTCTTTTACCGCTGTTCGAGCCTCTTGTCAGCGGCTCCCTTGTGCAAAGGGAGCTGTCAGCTTTGCTGACTGAGGGATTGTACAAATTCTTTTTCAAGGGGAGTGCCCCTTGCACCCCCTCTCCGCTGTTCGAGCCTTGGATATCTGTAATTGCTCAACTTGTCCC
>JAZRNA010000076.1:0-4171 GCA_045647945.1 Clostridia bacterium | reverse complement strand
AAAAAACTGGATATGTCGGACTTGGATTTTCAGATTGTTTCCGTTTGCGGTTACAATGAAAGGCTTAAGAGAAAGATTGCAAACATGAATTTCCGTCACAAAGTTTATAACTTTGGTTTCAGCGACAAGGTGGATTTGTTTATGGATGCGGCGGATTGTATTATAACAAAGCCGGGGGGACTTACCACAAGTGAGGCCTTGGCAAAGGGACTGCCTATAATTATGGCAAACCCCATACCTGGTCAGGAGGACAGAAATGTTGAGTTTTTGCTCAACAACGGTGCGGCATTTAAGGTCAGCAGTACGTTCCCCGTGGACGAGGCGGTTTATCAGATGTTCAGCAATACTGCAAGACTCAAGAACATGAAAGAGATTGTATCACAACTTGGCAAACCCAATTCCACAAGGGATTTTGTGAAGTTGGTAAAAAGAATAGGAAACAACAGTGAGGCTACAAAAAATGAGAATTAGTGATTGTTTGGTGGGAAAAACCTATATTGTAAAAGAAATAAGTCTGGGACTTGAAGTAAAGAGAAGACTGGAAATATTGGGTATGACCATAAATTCTACCGTTGATATTATCAACTCAAAGAGGTCAGGGACCAGGATTATAAAGGTTCGGGGTACCAGATTTGCCATTGGCAAGAAATTTGCAGAGGGTATTGAGGTTGTAGAGAAAGATTGGAAACCGGAGAATGAAGCGGCAAAGAGAGAGGAGTGTGTTTTATGAGCGGGGTAGTTAATATTGTTTTTGCAGGGAACCCCAACTGTGGCAAAACAACACTCTTTAATGCATACACTGGGGCAAATCTCAAGGTTGCCAACTGGCCCGGGGTTACTGTGGAGAAGAAAGAAGCATCCATGATTTATCACAACAAAAGATATGGCCTTGTGGATTTGCCGGGGACTTACTCCCTCACTTCATACACCATGGAGGAAAAACTGTCAAGAAGTTACATATTGAGTGATGATGTGGACGTGATTGTGAATGTTGCTGACGCATCGTCTCTGGAGAGAAATTTGTATCTTACCCTGCAGTTGATTGAGTTGGGGAAACCTGTTGTATTAGCACTTAATATGATGGATATTGTGGCTGCAAGGGGGATGGAAATTGACCTGCACAGATTGCCTGAAATGTTGGGAATCCCTGTTGTGCCCGTGTGTGCAAGGAAGAAAACAGGACTGAACATTCTTATGCATGCGGCAGCGCATCATGCGGAAAAGTCGGATGACAGACTTGAACATCACCATGGTACAGGTGGGCATCAGCATTCCCACCATGACGAGTATGCCATGGTGTATAGCGATGAAATTGAGGATAAAATTGACAAAATCAGCGAATTGTTGTGCATCAAGTATCCTGAGATTGAGAATTTAAGGTGGTATGCAATCAAGATGCTTGAGGCGGATGAGGAAATACTGACAAAATATCCAATCAACCTTCAGGGGATTGCTGAAAAAAGTTATGAAGAAGAAATTATAAATCAAAGGTATGATTTCATTGAGGAGATTATATCAGAGGTTTTGGTTAATAAAAACGAAAGACAACAGTCAACAGACAAAATTGACAGCATTCTGACCCATAGAGTATGGGGTCTTCCCGTGTTTATAGGGATTATGGCATTGGTGTTTTTCTTTACCTTTGCTGTCGGGGACTGGCTGAAAGGCTATCTTGAGAATGGTTTGGAATGGTTTTCGGGTATGGTTATTGGTTTTCTTACCGGGATTGGTGCAAGTGAAATGATGATATCCTTGATTGTTGACGGAATTATTGCTGGGGTAGGGGGAATACTCACGTTTTTGCCCAATATCTGCATTTTGTTTTTAGCACTTGGATTCCTAGAGGACAGTGGCTATATGGCACGCGTTGCCTATGTCATGGACGGAATTATGGAAAAAATCGGACTTTCGGGCAGAGCCTTTATACCCATGCTCTTGGGGTTTGGCTGTACGGTGCCTGCCATTATGGCGTCCCGTGCTTTGGAAAGCGGCAGGGACAGGCTTAAAACCATTATTGTAACACCTTTCATGTCCTGCAGTGCAAGATTGCCTGTTTATGTATTGCTGTCTCAGATGTTCTTTGGAAGATTCGCAATGCTTGCGGCATATTCTATGTACATAATTGGTGTTGTGGTCGCAATTTTGGTTGCTAAAATTTTCTCGGTATTTTCAAAGGCTGAAAAGTATAACACACTGCTGATTGAACTGCCTGAATATAAGATACCCAGTGGTAGAACGGTTATGATTTATGTCTGGGGCAAGGTGAAGGATTATCTTGTAAAGGCAGGAACGGTTATATTCATGGCGTCAATCATTTTGTGGGCACTGCTTAATTTTGGAGTTTCAGGCATGGTTGGTGATATGTCTCAGAGCTTTGCGGCGGGACTGGGCCGATTGCTGGTGCCTGTTATGACGCCTGCAGGACTGGGATACTGGCAGATTATTGTGGCGCTTATTTCGGGAATTGCGGCAAAGGAAGTTGTTGTTTCCAGCTTGAGTGTTCTTTACGGAGTGGGGAACATTGCGTCGGCAGAGGGTATGGCCACCTTGGCTGCTATCCTTGGTGGAGGCGGTTTCAACGCAATAAACGGGTATTCCATGATGATTTTTTGCCTGCTTTATATTCCCTGTGCCGCAACCATTGGCACAATACACCGGGAAACAGGTTCGGTCAAGTGGACTTTTGCGGCTGTAGCCATTCAGCTTGGTACAGCATGGGTGTGTTCTACATTGGTGTATAATCTGGGTTGTATGATTTTTTAATTGAGTGGAGGACATTTTTTGATATGCTGGGTACATGGGTAAACTGTGCTGCTGTCATTTTGGGCAGCGGTGTAGGGTTGATTGTGAAAAAGGGAATATCAGAAAAGATAAGTTCGGCAATAATGGGAGCGTTGGCACTTTGTGTATTTTATATAGGCATAAGCGGTGCTTTTGAGTGCCAGAATGTGCTGGTGGTCATATTGTCAATGGCGATTGGTGCCTTTGTGGGTGAGGGTCTGGACCTTGATGCAAGGCTTGGCAGACTGGGAGACAGACTTGAGGTAGCAGTAGTGGGAAAATCGGGAGACAAAGGGTCTGTATCAAAAGGGTTTGTTACGGCGAGTCTGCTGTTTTGTGTGGGTGCTATGACCATTGTAGGGTCGCTGCAAAGTGGCATTTCAGAAAACCATGATACATTGTTTGCTAAATCACTTATTGATGGGATTGCCGCAATGGTGCTTTCATCAACAATGGGAATTGGCGTCATGCTGTCTGCGGTATTTGTCCTTGTTTATCAGGGAGCAATAACCCTGTGTGCAGGGGTTTTGGAACCTATACTTACCGAAATAATTATTGCGGAAATGACTTGTGTGGGGTCGCTTTTGATTGTGGGGCTGGCGTTTAATATGCTAAAGATAACAAATCTTAAGGTTATGAATTATGTTCCGGCGATTTTTGTACCCATTGCAATATATTGGATTTTGGAATTGTTTTAGAGAGTTGACTTTTAGAGGAAGTTATATTAAAATATTAAAAAAAAGTTGAAGAGGCGTGTTTGATATGAAAAAAATCGCAAAATTTGAAACCGTCAGTCGTGAGCAATTTGCTCTGGGATGGATAGATTGTTTTGATAAGGGGACAGGTCTTTATGATGCGTATGAGGCAATCAGATTGCCCAAACGTGCAACCAAAGGCTCTGCCGGATATGATTTTTATGCAGTAAAAGATATTGAACTGGCTCCAGGCGAGTCGGCAAAGATGCCTACTGGAATAAGAGTAAAGATTGACGAGGGATGGGTACTGAAGGTTTATCCCCGCAGCGGTCTGGGATTTAAATTCAGACTTCAACTTAATAATACAGTTGGGATTATTGACAGTGATTATTATTATTCGGACAACGAGGGGCATATTTTCATAAAGATAACCAATGATTCCAGAGAAGGTAAGACGGTGAAAATAAAACAAGGAGATGCTTTTGCCCAGGGGATTTTTGTGGAATACGGAATTACTGTTGATGATGACGTGCAGGATATAAGAAATGGTGGATTTGGAAGCACGTCGAAGTAAAAAGATAAAAGAAAAACCCGCAGGGTATCTGCGGGTTTTTGTTATGTAAAGAATTAGTCTGCGTGATTGAGAACGAAGTCGATAATGGGAGTTGTATCATCAAGTCCGTGTGGGTGATGAC
>JAZRNA010000075.1:0-19311 GCA_045647945.1 Clostridia bacterium | reverse complement strand
ACTATAATATTCTTATAGAAAACTTTGCCAGAGAGAGACAAAATATTGACGAAGAGCTTGAAAGACACAATGTAGAATATGAAAGAATAGCACAGCAAAACAAAGTAGTTGAAGAGAACCTCTCAAAGATGACTGCGGAGTTTGAAACTGCAAAAAAAGATGCAGAGGATAAGGAACAGGAATTTTCAGTCCTCAAGCAAAACGAGGAAAGGCTTAATGAAAAGAAGAATAACGTTCTGGCAGAACTCAGCCGCAAGAATTCACGCAAAGGTGTTCTTGAGGATATGGAGAATGATTTTGAGGGTTACAGCCGCAGTGTAAAGGCTGTTATGACCGCATATGCAGGCGGTCAGATTAAGAATGCCAGAATTTATGGGCCTCTTTCAAAGCTGGTGACCACCGAAAAGAAGTATGTGACAGCCATTGAGGTTGCTATGATGTCGGTTAGCCAAAACATAGTAACCGAAAACGAGCAGGATGCAAAGGCGGCAATCAACTACTTAAAGCAAAACAAACTGGGAAGAGCAACTTTCATGCCCATATCAACAGTCAAAGAACGCACCGCAGATATGTCAGCAGCCAAGAATCTTAAAGGATATATTGCTGTTGCCAAAGATTTGGTTGAGTGCGACAAACTGTATGATGGCATCGTGGGAAATGTATTGGGGGCAACGGTTGTTGCTGATAATATTGATAATGCCATCGCAATGGCTGCAAAGTGTGGGCACAAGTTCAGGATTGTGACCCTTGATGGTGATGTGATGCAGGCAGGCGGTGCAATGAGTGGCGGAAGTGCGGGCAAAAATTCTGGATTTTTGTCAAGACTTGCAGAAATTGAGACATTAACGGTTGAGATAGACAACTTAACCAAAGAACTGGATAAAGTTGAAAAAGAAAAGATTGAAAACACCCAAAGTATTGAAAAAGTGTCTGTTTTGTTGGAAGAAAAACGAAATGAAATATCTGAACGAAGTGAGGAATATATAAGAGCAAAGGCTGATTCAGAGCACAGCAGAATGTATTTCCAGGCGGCAGAAGAGAGAAAGGAACAACTTCTTCATGACATTCAGATTGTTGAGGAAAGAACGGGCGAGATAAACGATGATATTGCAAAATGCAATTCGGATGCATCGGGTCTTGAAAGTGATATTGAGAAACTCAAGGTTGAGGCTGACCAGATGCAGGTTTTATCTGAGGAAATCTATGAAAAGGTGAAAATAACTCAGGATTTACTCATCAGCCTTAGAATTGATGAAAGTACAAACCGAAAAGATGTTGAGGTTCAGCTTGAACGCCTTGATAATGTCAGGGAGGAAAGACGGGTAATCCTTGAAGAGAACAACGAAAAACAGCAGGAAATTGATGACCTTAACAAAAAAATCAGCGAAAAAAAGCAGGAGATTGATGCGGAGACTTTGCGTCTTAAAGAAATAGGGGTTCAGTACGAGAACCTTGAAAAAGAACTCCAAAATCTTGGCGAAAAGCGAAAGGATACAGACGCAAAGGCCAAGGAACTTCAGGAAGAAATAAAGAGTCTTCGTGAAAAGCTGTTCACGCTGGGACAGCAAAAGGCGAAGGTGGAATCATCCAAGGCAAAAACCGAGGGTGATTTGGACGGAATCTTTACATATCTCTGGGAAGAATATGAGCTTACATTCAGCGAGGCTGAAAAGCTTAAGACAGAAGAGATTACAGATTTAAAGGCGGCAACCTCAAAAATTTCTGAGCTTAAGAGTAAAATCAAGGCATTGGGCAATATTAATATTGATGCTATTGAAGAGTATAAAAATGTTAAAGAACGTTTTGACTTCCTGACGGAGCAGACCGTTGACCTTGAAAAGGCAAAGGGCGAACTTGAAAAGATTATTGACGAAATGCTTGCAATAATGAAAAAACAGTTCTCAGAGCAGTTTGAGATTATAAGCAAAAACTTCAACAGCGTATTCCGTGAATTGTTTGGCGGCGGTCAGGCGGCATTGGTGCTTTCTGACCCTGAAGATATCATGGAGACAGGTGTTGAAATTGTGGCACAGCCCCCGGGTAAAAAACTGCAAAGCCTTACACTGCTTTCGGGTGGCGAGCGTGCTTTCACTGCGATTGCGTTGTTGTTTGCGATTCTCAAGGTAAGACCAACTCCGTTTTGTATTCTCGACGAGATTGAGGCGGCGCTTGATGATATAAACGTGTACAGGTATGCAGATTATCTTAAGAAATACAGCAACAAAACCCAGTTTATCGTGGTGACTCACAGACGTGGCACAATGGAAGCTGCCAATGTTCTGTATGGTGTTACCATGCAGGAAAAGGGTATATCAAAGTTATTATCATTAAATATTGACGAGGTGGCGGAATAATGAGCTTGTTCGGAAAGCTGAAAGACAGTCTCAGCAAGACAAAGGAAGTACTCAGTTCGAGAATTGAAGATGCTATAAAGCTGTTCAAAACTGTTGATGAAGACCTGTTTGAAGAACTTGAGGAAATTCTTATAATGGCGGATTTGGGCGTGGATACCTCTGTGGAAATCATTGACAGGCTTAGAGCGGCTGCAAAGGAAAAGAAAATCATCGACGGTGAAGAATTAAAAAGCGAGTTGCGTAATATTCTTGAAAGTATACTCACTGAAGGAGACAACACAGTGACACTTGAAGGGAAACCTGCCGTTGTTATGGTGATAGGTGTAAATGGTGTGGGCAAAACCACATCTATAGGCAAGATGGCTCATATGTACAAAGAAATGGGCAAAAAGGTGGTTATTGCGGCAGCAGATACATTCCGTGCTGCGGCAATAGAACAGCTTGAAGTATGGGCACAAAGAGCCGATGCGGAGATTATCAAACAGCAGGAGGGCTCTGACCCCGCGGCTGTAATATATGATGCAATAGGTGCTGCAAAAAACAGGGGTGCAGATGTGCTTTTGTGCGATACTGCGGGCAGACTCCATAACAAAAAAAATCTTATGGAAGAACTGAAGAAGATTTATCGCATAATCAATAAGGAACTTCCTGATTCATCCAAGGAGGTACTGCTGGTGCTGGATGCCACCACAGGACAAAATGCTGTTTCTCAGGCAAAACAGTTTAAAGAGGCAGCAGATATCACAGGGATAGTTCTGACAAAACTGGATGGTACAGCAAAGGGCGGAATTGTTTTTGCAATAAAGAACGAGTACAACATTCCGGTCAAACTAATTGGTCTGGGGGAGCAGATTGATGATTTGAGGGAGTTTAATCCGTCAGATTTTGTAAATGCATTGATCGAAAAAGACGGGGAGGAAAGCAATGATTGATGTAAAAGGCTTTAAAAGAGATAATCAACCAACATCGGGCGGATTTTTAAAAAAGGCTGCCGTTATTATTGCTGCACTTATTGTTTTTGTTCTTGTATATTATGTGGGCAAGGGCTTTGTTGAATATATTCAGATAAGGGAAATTGGACAGCAGTATACATCAGTTTTTCTGAAGAATTTATTCACTCGTATAATAGTTCAAACAACAAGTTTTGTCAGTCTTTTTCTGGGTGTTATAATAAGCATTCTGGTGATAAGACGAAATCTTTATGTGCTGAATATTGAAAGAGGTCTTTTTAACTCCAAGCTTATCTCTGTTCTTGCAAGTCTCTTGTGTGCATTATTGCTTGGCGGATTGGTGAGCGGAAGCATAAGTGAAAAGTTCTTGGTTTTTACAAACCCACAATGGTTTGGAAAAGTTGACCCGGTTTTTGGTCGGGATATAGGCTATTACATTTTCCAGAGACCGTTTTTGGTATCTCTGGTGGAGTCTGCTTTTGGAGTATGCCTTTTTATAACTGTTGCTGTGTTTGTGGTGTATTGGTTTTTCGGTGCTGTGTTCAGCGGATATTCAGCCAAGGAATTGCTTGGATTTAGGTCAGTGGCACTGCATAACTATATAAACTTAGGTATCCTGTTGGGGATAAATTGTCTGAGTTATGTATTTAAAGCGGAAAACATTCTCTACAGCAGTTTTGGTGAACTCAGCGGTGCAGGGTTTACAGACAAAACGGTTTGGCTGACATATTATAGGATTGCTCCGTTTTTGCTGATTGCAATTATTGTTATGACTGGGGTTTTCCTTTCAAAGAGGAAAACATCTCTTGCAATCAGGACTGTTTTGGTGTATCCTGCAGTGTGGATTCTGGCGGGGATTATTTCATTAGGTGTCCAGAGCGTCATTGTTTCGCCAAACGAGGTAATACGCGAGCAGGAGAATATTGCGGCAAATATTGAATATACCCAGGCGGCATATGGACTTGATAATATTTCTGAAGTGGTTTTTGATGTAAAAAATGACCTTTCGGTTGAGGATATAAAGGCACACGAAGAGATAACTGACAACATCAGAATACTTGATTTATCGGCAAATTTGACAGTTCTCAACCAAATTCAGGGGATAAGAAACTATTATCAGTTCAACGAAACAGATATTGTCCCCTATGAGATAAACGGCAAAAAGACGGCGGTTGCAATTACACCCCGTGAGATAACCAAAGAGAATTTAAGCGACAGTGCGGATACCTATATCAATCGCACATTGAGGTATACACATGGTTTTGGTGTTACTATGAACGCTATCAATCAGGTTACAACTCAGGGACAGCCGGAGTTTCTTATAAAGGATATCCCCCCAAGGTCAGCGGAGGGGATACAGCAGATTAAGCAACCCAGAATTTATTACGGAGAACTCACCAATGATTATGTTGTTGTGGGCAACCACAAGTATAAGGAGCTTGACTATTCCGAGGGGCAGGAAGATATAGAGTTTTCCTATGACGGCAATGGCGGACTGAAACTGGGATTTTTGAACAGAATGATATTTGCGGCAAAGTATGGTGATATTCGTCTTGTTATATCTGATTTGGTATCAGGTGACAGCAGAATTCTTATAAACCGCAATATACTTGACAGACTCAACACAGTTGCACCTTTCTTCAAATATGACACAGACCCCTATATGGTCATTGATGCAGACGGAACTCTCAAGTGGGTTGTTGATGCCTATACCACCACAGACAGTTTTCCATATGCTCAAAGCTATAACGGAGAATTCAACTATATCCGCAACTCAGTAAAAGCCGTTGTTGATGCGTATAATGGTGATGTTACATTCTATGTTGTTGACGAAAATGACCCCATAGTCAAGAACTACAGAGCTATTTATCCAAATTTGTTTTCAGATGGCCAGATTCCCGAGGGAATCAAACAGCATATAAAATATCCTGAGTATATGTTCAAGGTACAGTCGGATGTTTATGGCAAATATCATATTTCAAATCCCACAACATTTTATAACAAAAATGATATGTGGGTAATTGCCAGAGAGCGTTATGGTACAGCAACGGAGGAAAAGGAACTTGCCGCATACTACAACATGATGAAACTGGAAAACGAGGCTGAGGCTGAATTGCTGTTGACAGTTCCCTATACCCTCACCAATAAGGATAATATGGTCGCATGGCTGGCGGTACGGAACGAGTGGGGCAATTACGGCAAGTTGCAGGTTTACAAATTCCCCAAGGATATCAATGTTTACGGACCTATGCAGATTGAAAACCGCATAAATTCTGATATGAACATATCCAAAGAACTGAACCTCTGGAGCCAGGGCGGTTCAAAGGTGATAAGGGGCAACATGATTGTTGTTCCAATAGACGATTCTATTTTATATGTGGAGCCAATCTACATTGCATCAAGCAATCAGTCCACACTCCCTGAACTAAAACAGGTTGTTGTGGCATATAACGAAAAAATTGTTATGAAGTCAAGTCTTGATGAAGCAATTTATGCATTGTTTAATGAAAAAGCTCCCCAAAAGAATCCTGATGAGACTGTTGTACAGCCTGAAACAAACGAAACATTGGGGTATGAGGATGTTGCAAAAAAAGTTATTGAGGAATTCAACCGAGTTAAGACGGCAAACGCCG
Organism: Clostridia bacterium; assembly: GCA_045647945.1. Taxonomy (GTDB): domain Bacteria; phylum Bacillota; class Clostridia; order Monoglobales; family Monoglobaceae; genus SIG440. The sequence continues at coordinate 13,374 of JAZRNA010000075.1, read as the reverse complement.
AAAATGACTGGAGCGGATTTGGTGAATCAATGAAAGCACTGGAACAATCAATAACTGACCTTGAAAAAAGCATCTCCTCAAATGAAGAATAAAACAAAAACCATCGGCAGATATCTGCCGATGGTTTTGTATTTTAAAGAATATACTGAAGAACTATAACCAGTAAAACTCCGGGCACGCCGAGAAAACCTGAAATAAGTGAAGTGAGGGGATTGATGATGACATACATTCCGGCAAATCCTCCAACAAAGTTCACCGCCGCAAGAATAAGACCACCCAAAACACCGTTTATCAAACATTTGGCAAGCCATTTTATAGGTGTTATAAAAATCCTGCAGAAAACGTATATGAGGACAAGCCCTACGGCATATGCCATAATTGACATTGTATCAAAAATCATTGCAGCCACGCTCCTGTGTATAGCATTAAAATACTTTTAATACAAGATATACACAACTTGTCTTTGATATGCCAAAAAGTTACTTCAAGGTGGCAATATATTTTTCTGTCATAAGGACGGGATAATAAGATTTCTTTGCCTTTCTGAGTCCTTCAAGGCCCATATCCTCTTCGCGATTTACAAAATGAAAACTATGCCATTCGTGTTCCAAAAACTGCTGATTTATCATGGGAAAACTGCCCTGAAAATCCACATCTGCGTGCTCCAGGTGGATGACAACAATGGATTCTTTGCGACTAAGAACTTCGCCAAAAGAAAACGCTACCATTTGCCCATCAACAGTTATGCAACCGCCAACAATGTCAAGGTTTTCCCAGTTGTCAAGAAGGCGGTTAACCGCCATAAGTTGTTCGTCAATATTGTCAATGACATCCCGTTTGCTCTCGCACCAACGATTGAACATCAGGCGGCAATCTTCACGAAAATCAGGGGTCATCCGGTGATATTTGAAGTCATATAGAGCCTTGAATTTGTTTATATGATTTCGCTTTGCGTGGTATTTGCTGCCGGGCAGATTGATGAGGTCATCAATGTTGTATACATAATCAGCCGCGTCTATATCTGTCTTAAAGTTGAATGTGTTAGGAAAGTGTTTCTCCACAAATTCTTTTTGAGACTGTCCGTACAGTCTTATTTTGGGTGGATTGCCTGTGATTTTGAAATAGTCAAGTATTTTTTCAAGGGCAGATACGGCGTTGCCATCCCCAAAGGGAAAGTTGACACTTTCAGGACGGTCATTGTGCTTGGCAAAAACACACAGACAACCATCAATTATTGCATAACGTATATTATATGGCACCTGCCACATAAAGAGATTGGTAAAGGTTGATTCAGAATTGAGAATGGATGCATCTTTAAAGTATGAATCAAAAATCTCTTTGTCGGCAATGGTTACAGGTTTTATACAGAACGGGATATTATCCATGAAGTCATTATCCACCTTTCAGAGTGTTTTAATTAGTTTATGTCAATATCAAAGGATTATTTCGGTTAAATCTTTAATAGTTTCCTTTGCCATATCAGCAATATGCTTGTGACAGGTGAAAAGAAAAATTTGTGATGCAGAGCCGGAGCTTTGCTGATATTGATTCAAAAATTCAAGAGTATTCCTGCAATTTTCGTCATCATATTGGGCAAGGATATCATCAAGGAACAAAGGCAACGGATTGTGCTTTTCTGCAATGATATCAGTTGCAGCAAGGCGGAGAGCGAGATAAACTCTGTCAATAGCACCCGAACTCAGATACTTCCACTGATGATAGCTCTCTGATGGGGACTGTCTGGTTTCTACGTTCAAATCGCGGGAAACCAAAACGTCACAATATTTGCCGCCGGACATAAGCTTGAGGTATTCACCGGTTTTTTGATTGAGACGAGTTCCCAGCCCTTTGTTCATTTCAGCAATTGCTTTATCCATAGCCTCTGAGACGATGTTGAGGCTTGCATAACGCTCCTTGTATTCGGTCAACTGCTGTTCTATATCCCTAATTTGCCCATCCAGGTCGGTTTCGCTGATTTCGGGGAGATTAATTTTGCTCTGCAGTTCACCAAGGTCAAGGCGTTTTTGACTGAGTTCTGCCTTTATTTGTTCTGGATTGGTTGAAATATCACTAGAATCAATTTGCGTTTCCTCAATGAAAGAGAAAAGGTTCGCCATCTTATGTTTTATATCCTCTGTTGAAAGATTTTGCAAATCTGAAGTGTTGTATATCGTTTCAATGTCACGCTCAATAGTTTCAAGGTCGGATGTCATGCTCTCAAGTTCCGCAAGGAGCGAAGTTGCCTGTTCAAAGGTTTCGCAAGGATATGCCTGAGAAATCAGTGAAGCAAACTGGGATTTGAGGGCTTTTATAGAACTTGTTACAGCAGAGAGATTTGTATTTTGTGCAGAGACTGTTTTTTGCTCCAGTTCGGCTATGCTGTTGCATCCGTAATAACTGAGTTTCTGGTCAATTATTTCCAATGCCTCCTGGCGCTTGCTGTCAATTATATCTTCAAGTTCTGCCAGAGTTCGTTGCAAAAGTTCGTCATGATAGAAAGACAGAAGACGCAGATTACTTTCGTAATCCTGTTTTGCAATTCGGATAGGAATTTTTTTCATAACCTTTGCGGGTATATTATGTTTTAAACCAAAAAACAATCCTACACCCACAGCAAATATAAGAATCCCCACATAAAACATGGAGGGGAGAGCAGCAATACAACCTGCACCCAGAATAAATGACAATATAAGGCATATCAAAGATGTGAGTTTTGATTTTTTGATATAATTGAAAACAAGGTCATCCAAAGCTTTTCTGGTTCGTGTTATACCGCTGCGGAGATGATTTGCGTCGTTGTCCAATAATGAAAGACCATTTTGAATATCCAAGAGCCGTGAATATTCATTGTCTGATATAACGGCAGTTGTGCCGCGGTCAGAAACAGCAAAGCCTTCTGCAATACGGCCTTTAAGGTCTCTGCAGTCTTTAATGATTTCTTTAAGCGAATCAAAAGGCAGGCTGTACTTTTCGAGGCCTTCTGAAATACGGTCTTTCTGATTGATTTTTTCAAGAAGAACAGAGAGTGTTTTGAATTCTTTTTTTGAGGCAGATACCTTTTGTGATATATTATGAGCCTCAAACTGTGATTCAAGACGGGATATGTCATTTTTCAGAGCATCTATATCACACATAAGGGAATACTGCTCCTGAATCTTTGATGCAAGTTTTTCACGTTCAAATTTGAGTTGATTAAGTTTGTTCTCCGTCTCAACCAGCAACCCTTTCTTGCCGCTTTTGGACACAAGTTCTTCCTTTGCGGCTGAAATTCTTGAGAGAATAGTTGATTGCGAAAAGCTTTCATCTCCCGAAACCGAAAGATTTGCAATTCTCATGGCAAGGCTGTCGCTTGAACCCTCAGAGTTAAATCCACCAAAAGTTTCGATGAAAACGCTGCGTTCAAACTCCCCAAGCTCCATATCAAAAAAAACTTTGCCCATTTCATCAGCGGCGGAGACAGGAACATTTTCACCCAAGGTCATATTGAATATGGTGGTTTTGTCACTGGTTGCAGATTTTTTAAATTCCTTATGAAGCCGGATATCATCATCACCGGTTGCAAACTCAACAGCACCTGACATGGGTGCTCCGCTCCAGGGAGCATACTTTTTCCTCAAGTTTTTTGAAATATCGGAGCTTTTGCCACTGCTTCCGCCGAAGAACATTAGCTTTATAAAAGCCATGAGAGTTGATTTGCCATCTTCGTTGTTTCCAAAAATAAGATTGAATCCGGGTTTAAAATCAAAACTGCGACCGGAGAATTTCCCGAAATTTTCAATATCAAGTTTTTTAATTATCACCCCAAAGAACCTCCTTTTCAAAGGCTTTGAGCCCCAGTTTAAGAGCCTTGTTGTAGGCATCGCGGTCTTCGCTGTCTGCGTTTTCTGTCATTTCAAGCATCTTTTGGACAAAAATTCCACGGAGAGAACTCTCGCTTGCGATTGCTTTGATGTTTGAAAAGTCGGTGTCGGTGTTATCATATACTTTCGCGTAGGGGAGTTCCTGATTTAATATGGATTCAATCTGGATTATATTGAGCGAAAAATCAGTGCCCAACGTACCGGTCAGGTAAATACGATAAAGATTGTTGTCAAAATCCTTGGAGTATTTCTGTTTGATTTCATTCAGGATTTTTGAAGAAATCTCAAGAGAATTTTGACAGGCTGTGATATCTGTTTTTTCAAATAAATACTTTCTGGACGAAAGTTCAATGTATTCCATATTGCACAGGCCTTTGCCTATTGTACCAAGATATGCACCGCGGCTGCCGTCCTCGTCAAAACCCTTGCCGTCGGGACAACCACAATATGCATAAAAAGTATTGCCGCATTTTTGTATGTCGCTGCGTTTATGTATATGACCCAAAGCCAGATAATCAAAACCGCTGTCTTTGATAGCATCCGGTGTTATGGGATTATATAAGCTGTCAGAATGTGAAGAGACAACATCACCGTGCAAGACACAAAGATTTATCATGTCGGGATTAGTATCAGTTGCACCTGACAGGAGGGACAGTTTCTCAAAACGGTCGGTAAATGCCGCTCCGTATAGTCTTACATTTTTCTCAGGGAAGTCAAAGTATTCTGCAAAGGATGTAAAGAGAAATACGTTTTTGGGGAAAGTATAGCTTAGATAAACCGAGCCGGGACAGGCACAGTCGTGGTTGCCGGGTGAAATGGCAATTATGGTGTCAGGGATTTGAAACATAGCGTGGATTATTTCTGCAACTGTATCGGCATCAGGGAACGGTGTATCAAACAAATCTCCGGAAATAAGGAGAAAATCCACAGATTCCGTCTTGCATATATCTAAGACTTTAAAGAAAGTGTTTTTTATTTCTGCGCGGCCCATTCCCCGTGTGTTGCCAAGAGCTGAACGCATAGCACCTATATGAAAATCGCCGGTGTGAAGTATCTTTAAACCATCCATATTTATCCATCCTTTCCTGTCAAAATAAACTAATTTCAGTATATCATATAAGAATAAAAAAAACAAGATAAAGGTAAAATAATAGTTGAATTGACAGGACATAATAGAATTGACACTAGAGATAAAATGTGGTAAAATATATGGAAATGTTTGCTATAAAAAGGATGTGATATATTTGAGTGTACAAGCTATCGAAAAAATCCGTGAAATAGAGAAAAATACAGAGTTGATGGAAAAAACAGCGAAAGCAGATGCTGAAAAAATGCTTGAAAATGCAAAGATTGAAGCAAAAGTGATTGTTGAGAGGGCAATGGCTGAGGGCAAATCTATGGTTGAAAAGGCTGTAGCAGATGCAACGGGTGTTGCCAGAAACAACAGCAAAGAGAGCCAGGCGAAAAGCAATAGTGAGGTTTCCATGCTGGAGAGCATCACTGAGAAAAAATTGTCTCAGGCTGTTGATATGGTGAAAGATAAACTGATTTCCTGAACCAGAAAGAGGTGACAAAAATGGCAGTTTTGCCTATGGCCAAAATGAGTATCTATGCCCTTAAGAAGGATAGGAAAAAGATACTCGAGGCTGTTCAGCGTATGGGTGTTCTGGAAGCAAGAACATTCAAGGCTGATGATGGTGGGTTTGAAAACATTGATACATCTGTTTCTCAGGCAAGGTTTGCAAAGGCACGGGCGGAGGCGATAGGTGCTCTGGATATTCTTGAACGGTATACACCCGAAAAGAAACCATTGTTTGACTCACTCCAGGGGCTGAAGAAGATGTCCGTTGCAGAGTATGAAAACCTGACGGAAAAACGCGAGGAAATCCTGAGGACAGCAAATCAGATTATAAGACTTGAAAAAGAAACAACGGATTTGCAATCCCAGATTATAAAGTTGACAGGGAATATAGAGAGCTTGATGCCTTGGAAACTTTTAGGTGTTCCCATGAATTTTACGGGGACAAAACAGACCTCGGTTTTTTTAGGAACATTTTCTGAGGGGTATACCAAGGAGGTGCTGGAAAACCTTTTTGCAGCAAGCTGTGAGAAAAAAGGCTTTGATGACCTTGGGTCAAGAGTGCACTTTGATATTGTAAGCAGCACAGACACCCAGACTTGTGTTATGGCTGTTTGTGGCAAGTCAGACACGGACTGCACCGAGGAAGTTCTTCGGTATATGGGATTTACTGCACCGGCATTGACTTTTGACCAAACGCCTGCAGAAAAAATCAAGAGTTTTCAAAAAGAAATGGAAGAATCAAAACTCAGAATAGAGGAAAATGGCAAGAAAATATGTGAGTATGAGAATATTCGTGACCAACTCAAATTTATCATTGACCACCTTGAAATGCGTATTGAAAAGTATAAGGTGATAGAACAGCTGGGACAGGGCAAAAGCACATTTGTTCTTACGGGGTATGTTCCGAAAAGAGATGCGGAAAAGATTGAGAAAAAATTAACCGAAGGATTTAACGCTGCTGTTGAATATGAGGATGCAGAGGGCGATGATGTGCCAGTTCTTCTTAAAAACAATGGCTTTGCAGCCCCTCTTGAAGGTGTTCTTGAAACATTCAGCCTGCCGGGCAAGGGCGAGATTGACCCCACAGCGGCAATGGCGGTATTTTATTACTTCTTATTCGGACTTATGCTTTCGGATGCGGCGTATGGTATTCTGATGGTGCTGATATGCAGCATTGCGTTGTGGAAGTTCCCCAATATGAAAATCGGCATGAAAAAGGCAATGAAGATGTATCTTTATTGCGGAATTTCAACCACGTTCTGGGGTGTGATGTTCGGCGGATACTTTGGTGATGCAATTCAGGTGATTGCGGATACATTTTTCAATAAAGAGATTGTGATAAGACCCCTTTGGTTCTCGCCCCTTGATGACCCCATGCGGATGCTGATGTTCTCGCTTTTGGTGGGCATAATACATTTGTTTGCCGGACTTGGAATGAAATTTTATTCATTGATTAGGATAAAACACTATAAGGATGCAATTTATGATGTTATATTCTGGTATTTGCTTGTTGGCGGTGCAATAGTTTACCTTTTGTCCATGCCCATGTTTGCAAGCATGGCAAATCTGAAATTCATATTGCCAAAGCTGGCAGGGAATATAGCCATAATTGCCATGATAATAGGTGCGGTGGGAATTGTCCTTACAAACGGCCGTTCATCAAGAAATCCGTTCAAACGTCTTGCCAAAGGCCTTTATGAACTTTACAATGTGACGGGTTATCTCAGTGATATATTGTCATATTCAAGACTGCTGGCTCTTGGCCTTGCCACGGGAGTTATTGCCAATGTGTTCAACAAAATGGGCAGTATGCTTGGGGGCGGAGTCGTTGGAGTTATAGGTTTTACACTTATATTTGTTATAGGGCATACCCTTAATATTGGTATAAATCTGCTGGGCGCTTATGTACACACAAACAGACTTCAGTTTGTGGAGTTTTTTGGCAAGTTCTACGATGGCGGCGGAGAGAAGTATTCACCATTCCGGGCAGAAACCGGATACTTTGAAATGGAAAAAGAATAGTTTGAATTAAACTTTAGAAAAATGCACACCAGCCTGCGGTTGCGACAAAAAATTTTGCAGGCAGAAAGGTTTTTGTGAGTTATGGAAAATTTAGGTATTGTTTTTGCGTTGTTGGGAGCAGCATTGTCTGCATTATTGGCAGGAATCGGTTCTGCAATCGGTGTTGGTATGGCAGGTGAAGCTGCGGCAGGGGTTGTTACAGAAGACCCACAGAAGTTTGGTAAAGTTCTTATTTTGCAGCTTCTCCCCGGTACACAGGGTATTTACGGACTTTTGATTGCTTTTATAACACTTACGCAGATTGGTATTCTGGGTGAGCCCACAACTGTTTCATTGGCAGAAGGTTTCCTTTATCTTGCAGCATGTCTTCCCATGGGCTTTGTAGGACTTTGGTCTGCAATCCGTCAGGCAAGAGCCGCTGTTGCGGGTATTTCTCTTGTTTCAAAGAGACCCGAGCAAATGGGTAAATCAATTATCTTTGCAGCAATGGTTGAAACTTATGCAATTTTGGCTTTGCTTATATCTATCCTTTCAATATTTGGCATCGCAGGTCTTGGACTGTAAGCTGAATATTAAATTAAACTCCGAAAAATTTTCGGGAAGAGGAGGATAGGTATGACAGGACTTGAGAATATACTTTCGCAGATTGAAAATGAGTCAAAGCTGCGTGCTGATAATATGATAAACGAAGCAAAGTCTGCTGCTGAAAGTGTTATTGCCGAGGCAAAGAAAGAGGCAGAGGATATAATATGCAATTTCAGGCAAAAAGCAGAGGATGCTGCGAACGAAGTGTTAAACAGGGCCAAGGCTGCTGATGAGATTGAGGGCAAACGTGCAGAACTCAGAAAGAAACAGGAATTGATAAACAAAGCCATTGATACAGCAAAGGCAGAGATAAAGGCAATGGATGCTGATAGCTACTTTGCGTTTATGGGCAGGATTTTCAAAAAATATGCACTTAAAAAATCTGGAAAGCTTTTGCTGGCTCAAAGTGATATTTTGTCCATGCCTGACAGCTTCAAGCAACTCCTTGTTGACTGGGACGTTGAAACACAGACCGGGGAAATACCGGAACATGGCGGTTTTGTTATAGTATACGGAAGTATTGAGATAAATTGTACCGTTGACGCTATTTTTGATGAGAAATCAGAAGAAATAGCCGACGAATTAAACAAGTTCTTATTTGGCAGCGAGGGAGGGATTTAAATGCCCCAACAGTATACTTATGGAGTGGCGCGTATCCACACCAAAGAAAACGCTATGCTGTCGATTCAGGATATGGAACGTCTTTTGACTGCATCGGATATGGCGGAGGCAATGGCTTTTTTGAGTGAAAAGGGTATTGCTGTCCCGGAATCCGGTCTGGTTGATGAAATCATAAGTCGTGAACGGGCGAAGATGTGGAAATTGATTTCGGAACTGGTTGACGATTTGTCTGCTTTTGATATATTTCTTTATGAGAATGACTTTCACAACCTTAAGGCGGCGGTAAAGTCCACTCTCAATGACAGCACCCCAGAGAATGTGTTTGTGGACAACGGTAGTGTGCCATGGGAGAAAATATATAATCCGGTAAAGAATCGTGAGTTTGCAGAACTCCCTGAGTTTATGCAAGGTATAGCCGAAAAGGCTGTCAAGACACTTATGGAAACAGGGGACGGCGGACTTTGTGATGTGATTATTGACAAAGCCTATCTAGAGGCATGTCTCGATGCTGCAAAAAAGACAGACAGTGATTTTATAAAAAAGTACTGTGAACTTATGGTGGCAATGGCGAATATAAGAATTGCCGCGCGTGGCAGCAGACTGGGTAAAAAAGGCGAATTTTTCAAACGCAGCCTTGCGGAATGCCGGACGATTAATGCGGCATCGTTGGGCGTTGCTGCTGCAAAGGGTTTTGATGACCTTGTGGAATACCTGAGGACAACCGATTTCCGTGATGTGGCAGATGTCTTGCAAGAATCCTATGTAGCTTTTGAAAAATGGTGCGATGACAGGCTTATGCAGGAGATAAGAAAAGAGAAACACAACAACTTTACAGTTGCGCCTATTGCGGCATATATCCTTGCAAAAGAAAGCGAACTCAAAGCGATAGGACTTGTGTTGACAGCCAAGCAGAATAAACTGGATGAGAATATTATAAGAGAAAGGCTGAGGGAACTTTATGTATAAAGGCGTAGCAGTTATAGGCGACAGAGACAGCATATACGGTTTTGCATCAATCGGCCTTAGTATATTCCCCGTAAGCGGGTATGAAGACGGACTAAAGACCTTTAAAAATCTTTGCAAGGGCGAATATGCAGTTGTATATATAACCGAGGCTTTGGCGGCTGAACTGGAAGAAGAGATAGAAAAGGTTTCAGAAAACCTTACTCCTGCGGTAATTCTTATACCGGGTGTTTACGGGAATACAGGTCGCGGACTTGCTCAAGTTCGAAAATCGGTGGAAAAGGCCGTGGGTTCGGATATTTTGTTTGGAGATAAAGACTAAAACGTAAAAAAGAAAGTGGTGTGTATATGAGTGTCGGAAGAATAAAGAAGGTCGCAGGACCTCTTGTTATAGCCGAGGATATGCGTGATGCCAATATGTTTGACGTTGTCCGTGTAAGTAAACAGCGTCTGATTGGTGAAATAATAGAAATGCATGGAGACAAGGCTTCTGTTCAGGTGTATGAAGAGACTTCAGGTCTTGGCCCCGGCGAACCTGTTGAATCGACGGGCAGTCCTTTGAGTGTTGAACTTGGCCCCGGTCTTATTGGAGGTATATTTGATGGGATTCAAAGACCTCTTGAGGCGATTATGCAGGTGTCAGGCAACAACCTGCAGCGTGGTGTTGAGGTTGCGTCATTGGACAGAGAAAAGAAATGGGATTTTGTTCCTACAAAAGCTGTGGGTGACAAAGTTCAGGGCGGTGACATAATAGGCACAGTCAAGGAAACAGATGTTGTCACCCAAAAGATTATGGTCCCCAACGGAATATCCGGAACCATAAAGGAAATAAAAGAAGCAAGCTGTACCGTTACCGAAACAGTTGCGGTAATTGAAACAACAACCGGCAAGGTTGAAGAAATCTCACTTATGCAAAAGTGGCCGGTGCGTGTTGAAAGACCATACAAAAAGAAACTGGCACCCGAAATGCCCCTTGTTACGGGACAGCGAGTTATTGATACTCTGTTCCCCATTGCTAAGGGCGGTGTTGCATCCGTCCCCGGTCCTTTCGGAAGCGGTAAGACTGTGGTTCAGCATCAGCTTGCAAAATGGGCAGAGGCGGATATAGTTGTATATATCGGTTGTGGTGAACGTGGCAACGAAATGACCGACGTTCTCAATGAGTTCCCTGAACTCATTGACCCCAAAACCGGCAAGTCACTTATGGAACGTACAGTTCTTATCGCCAACACTTCTGACATGCCCGTTGCGGCTCGTGAGGCATCAATTTATACAGGTATAACCATTGCGGAATATTTCAGAGACATGGGTTATTCGGTTGCACTTATGGCTGACTCCACATCACGTTGGGCAGAGGCACTTCGTGAAATGTCGGGACGTCTTGAAGAAATGCCCGGCGAGGAGGGATATCCTGCATATTTGGGCAGCCGTCTTGCACAGTTCTATGAACGTGCAGGCAGAGTTCTCGCCACAGGCAGCGAGGACAGAGAGGGCTCACTTTCTGTAATCGGTGCGGTTTCGCCTCCTGGCGGTGATATTTCGGAGCCTGTTGCTCAGGCGACACTTAGAATAGTAAAGGTTTTCTGGGGTCTTGATTCGGCACTTGCCTATAAAAGACACTTCCCGGCTATCAACTGGCTGACTAGTTATTCGTTGTATGTTGATACCATGGCGGATTGGTTTGACAAAGCCGCAGACGGCAACTGGACGGAACTCCGTGCACGGATTATGAGGATTCTGCAAAACGAGGCGGAACTCGAAGAAATTGTTAAACTGGTTGGTATGGACGCACTTTCTGCGCCTGACAGACTTACCCTTGAAACTGCACGCTCTGTACGTGAGGACTATCTGCATCAGGATGCATTCCACGAGGTTGACACATATACATCCATTGAAAAGCAGTATCTGATGATGAAACTTATTCTTGAATACTATGATGTGGCATCGGATGCACTTTCTAAGGGTGCGGATATTGAAAAACTGGTAGGACTTGAAGTAAGAGAGAGAATCGGCAGATTCAAGTATACACCAACAGATAAAGTTAACAACGAATACACCACTATCTCGCAGAAACTTAAAAACGAGATAAATCAGGTTATGGCAGGGAGGGAAAGCTGATGCCAAAGGAATACAGAACTATTGAAGAAGTCGCAGGACCTTTGATGCTGGTTCGTGATGTGACAGATGTAAGCTATAATGAACTTGGCGAGATTGAGCTTGCCAGCGGCGAAAAACGCCGTTGCAAGGTTTTGGAAATTGACGGCGGAAACGCTTTGGTTCAGCTTTTTGAATCTTCAACAGGCATCAATCTTTCAAACAGCAAGGTAAGATTTCTCGGGCGTTCAATGGAACTTGGCGTGTCTGATGATATGCTCAGCCGTGTCTTTGACGGACTTGGTAGACCTATTGACGGCGGTCCAGAAATTTTGCCTGAAAAGAGAATGGATATAAACGGTCTTCCCATGAACCCTGCGGCAAGAAACTATCCTCAGGAGTTTATACAGACAGGTGTTTCTGCCATTGACGGACTGAATACTCTGGTAAGAGGGCAGAAACTTCCTATTTTCTCTGCCAGTGGTTTGCCCCACGCAAGACTTGCGGCACAGATTGCAAGACAGGCACAGGTAAGAGGAACTACAGAACCCTTTGCGGTTGTTTTTGCAGCAATGGGTATAACCTTTGAAGAATCAGAATTCTTTATCAATAGCTTTAAAGAAACCGGAGCAATAGACAGAACAGTAATGTTTGTAAACCTTGCAAATGACCCTGCGGTTGAGCGTATTGCTACACCTAAAATGGCGCTTACTGCTGCGGAATATCTGGCATTTGACAAGGGTATGCACGTATTGGTTATCCTGACTGACATCACCAACTATGCAGATGCTCTGCGTGAAGTTTCAGCTGCACGTAAGGAGGTTCCCGGACGTCGTGGTTATCCCGGATATATGTATACCGACCTTGCAACCATGTATGAAAGAGCCGGCAGACAAAAGGGTAAGAGCGGAAGTATAACCATGATACCTATTCTTACAATGCCTGAGGATGACAAAACTCACCCCATTCCTGACCTTACAGGATATATCACAGAGGGACAGATTATCTTGAGTCGTGATTTGTATCGCAAGAATGTTATGCCGCCTATTGACGTTTTGCCGTCACTTTCACGTCTTAAGGACAAGGGTATAGGCGAGGGCAAAACCCGTGCAGACCATGCAAACACCATGAATCAGCTTTTTGCGGCGTATGCACGCGGCAAGGATGCTCGTGAGCTTATGGTGATTTTGGGTGAGGCGGCACTTACGGATATGGATAAGATTTATGCAAAGTTTGCCGACAAATTTGAGGAAGAATATGTTTCTCAAGGCTATGATAAGGACAGAAGTATTGAGGAAACCTTGGAGATTGGCTGGAAACTGCTTTCAATTCTGCCCAAGAGTGAACTCAAGAGAATTAAGGACGAGTTTATTGAGAAATATTATGTTGGATAAAAAGGCTGGTGAATAGTGTGGCATCAACAACAGTAAACCCCACACGAATGGAACTTACAAGGCTCAAGAAAAAGCTTGTTACCGCACGCCGCGGTCATAAGCTGCTTAAGGATAAGCGAGACGAGCTTATGCGCCGTTTTCTCGATATGGTGAAGGAGAATAAAGCTTTGCGCCGTGAAGTAGAACAGGCAATTCTTGAGTCAAATAAGCACATTTCCGTTGCAAGAAGTGTAATGCAGGGTGCAGCACTTGA
>JAZRNA010000074.1:0-6327 GCA_045647945.1 Clostridia bacterium | reverse complement strand
CCCGTCTGACAAAGGTGAGGGCAAATCACGTCGCCCTCTTGCTGATTTTTAAATTCCCTGACAAACGCGGAGAATCAACTCTTCGCGTCCGCCAGGTTTACCCTGTGAGGAGAAGGCATTTAAGCCATAGGGTATATATATTTGTGACGCAGACTTTGCAACTGCGTCCCTACAAGGCATCAGTGCATTCTACATATACACATCTGCCGTGTCGGGCATTAACATGGTGTCTTATTACACCTTCAATTCAATCATTTCCTCTCCGGCGGCTACTACCTCGCCTTGAAGAAATTTTATGAATCCGTTTATTTCAAAGTCTTTTCAAACTCTTCAATCTGTCTTGCGACTTCCTCATAACATTTTTCAATACCTGCCTGCTTCTTTTCTGCCATGTACTGTTCCCATACAGTATCAGGATCAAGAGAACCATAAACAAGTGCTCTGTATTTGTCAGAAACTGTTGCAAGCTGTGTTTTTTCCATTTTTATCTTTGAGTCATCCAAAGTAAAACCAGGGATACCCAATGTCTTTGCTGATGCGTTTATAGCTCTTGACTGTTCGTGGCAATCATCAGGCTGACTGGGTGTGAGCCAAGCATTGAAGTTGTTACCAAACTTCCAGCAAGCATTTGGCTGATAACCTGAACCTTCTATAAATTCAATGCGGTTTTCAGCTACCTTTGTATAGTGTTTACCTTCTAAACCATAGCAGATAAGGTTGTAGAATTCTACATCAGTGTTTATCAATTCAATAAACTTAACGCAAAGTTCAGGATTCTTTGTTGTAGCTGAAACAGAAACCATTGTTGCAAGAGGGAAGGCGATGTCAAAATAGCAAGGTCCGATAACCTTTGTAACTACTTCGCCGTTGTATCTTGTCTTAAGTTCTGATTCTACGCCAGGCTTATAACCTTCAATACTAACAGCATATTTACCTGCTGCCAATTCAGCTACTTCGTCCTGTACAGTATCAACGTCAGCTCTGATGTAGCCTTTTTTGTACCAGTCGTTAAGCAACTTCATTTTTTTGTACTCTGAGTTCTTTTCTTTGTCATACTCGGGCTTCAAAGCCTCCCAGTCATTTTCGCCAACTTCTGCAATATCAATATATGATAATGAAGTATATTCTACATCATCTACTGACCAAATAGAATCTGTACCAAAATATGAGCTGAATGGTATGTAATCCGGTTCATTTTCCTTTATAAGTTTAAGGAATGGTTCAATATCTTCGGTCTTTGTGAAGTTTGACATATCAAGGTTATACTTGTCTGCCAAATCTTTTCTTACAACAAGACAGTTTGGCAATGCAAAAATCTGCTGATTGGGGATACCGTAGATTCTGCCATCAACTTCTGCAACCTCAAAGCACTTGGGGTCAAGCTCATCATACAAAACTGAACCCTCTAACAAATCTGTGATATCATAAAGTGCTCCGTTATCTACGGCGTCTTCATAAGGACAGTTATAACCTGTGAAACAAAGGTCAAATTCTTCCCTTGCCGCCATCATCATTCTCATCTTTTCGGCATATGAGCCATCAGAGATATATCTGATTTCGAGCTTTGCTCCGATTTTTTCAACTAATATCTCATTGGCAGCATCCATAACTACCTGCTGGTCAGGCTGTACCTCACCTGTAACATACCATACCAAAGTAGGAATGTCACCATCTTTTGATGTAGTGTTTGAGCAGGCACAAATACCTACTGTCATCAACACAATTAACAAAATACTGATTAATCTTTTCATACTGTCCTCCCGTAGATTTTTGCATCACGATATAGTTCTGCAATATTATACTCTAATTATATCTTTTCTCTGGTTGAATTTCTCGTCGTTTTTCTTGTTAGTTTTTTGTATGACTTGCTATTTTTTGTGATATTTTCAACATTTCAATATAAATACCTTTTTCTTTGTTTTTGCAACAAGTATTCATTGCCTCTTCAGGCCTTGAAAAACAGGTTTGGCGGCACATAAAAAAAGCAGGTTTCAATAATAAAATTGAAACCTGCTTTTACGCGATTTTATCTGCCTATGCAGTTGTAAAGTACATTTCTTAATCTTGGTTGATAATACCCTTCCTGCGGATTCAGCATATGGTGAGAATAAAATGCCGCAAGCTTGCAATCTGTATCAACAAGAACAGTTGCTCCTGCTGCTCCTCCCCAGCCGAATTCTCCTATCGAGCCGTTAGAACCTGCCGCCGCACAGTCCATCATTGTCCGTACTCCCAAGCCATAACCATAGCCCTTAAGTTGTGCCCAGACAAAGTCTTTGAAATGCTCTTCATTCAGTTGGTTTTTCTTCAACAAATTAATGGTATTTTCGCTTAAAATTCTGTTGCCGTTAAGACCAAGTCCTCCATTTGCCAGCGCTGCAACAAACTTACCGTAATCACCGATTGAAGTAATGATTCCTGCGCCACCGCTGTCGTATTCAGGACCCGGCACGAGCTCGTTGCCTTTACCGACATTTTTGACCGTTCCCTGTTCATTGGTCTGATTTGTCTGCAGTTTGACAAGGTCAGTTTCAGAAACTACACATTGATACTGTTGTGCAATACGTTCTTCAATTTCAGGTGTGGTATGATAGTACGACTCTTTCATATCAAGGCAGTCGAACATATTTTCTTTTACGTATTCGCTGAATCTTTTGCCTGACACAGCCTCCACAAAACCAGCCAGCACATCGTGACAAAGGCTGTAATTCCACTTTGTACCGGGTTCAAAGAGCAAGGGTTCTTCTGCAAGGCATTTTATAACCTCTCGTGTTTCCATTTTGCCCTTTGTGAGTTCCTGTGCCTTTTTGAAGGCAGGTGTCTGCATATCGTAAGAAAAACCCGCAGTCATAGTAAAAATATTTTGTATTGTTATAGGTTTTTCTGCCTTTACAATTTCACCATTCTTTCTGACGTTCATATTACGAAACTCGGGCATATAGTCATAAAGTGGGTCTGTAAGCAAAAACTTGCCCTGTTCATAAAGTTGCAAAGCTGCACACACAGTCATCACCTTTGAACAGGAATAAATGTTCAGAAGCTCGTCCCCCTGCATTTTTATTCCGTTTTCCAAATCCTGATACCCTGAACTGTATTCAAACACCTTTTTGTTGTCTTTATAAACAACAATACTGTTTCCCGGTATTATCCAGTCGGTAAGACTGTCCATAAAGTTCTTCATTGGTGTAAAATCCACTTTCCCACTGCCTTTCTGCAAAACCAGGCACAAGGAAAACCTTTTGCCTGATAAAATCTTATTCTATTTCCGCAACCGCAACACGCACACAGTAGGATGTGCCGTACTTCTGACCTGTCATATCGATAGCCAGCATATCCCCGCTTTGTGCGAAGTTGAGTTCTTCATTGTTGTCCATCCATTTTACAGACTTAACCTTGTCAACTACTCCGCCGAAAGCATAAGGACCGTAATAACTGCCGTTAACAGATACATTTGCATTCTGCTCAGAACCCGGTTTGATGCAGAATATATAAAGCTTTCCATCTCCCTTTAACATAAAGTTCTTGCCAATAGATACTGTAACATAAGGCTTTACGTCATAAATCGCCTCGCCAAAGGTCTTTGTCCATCTGCCGATAAGCTTCATAAGTTCACGCTGGTAGGGGTCAATATTTCCCTGGGCATGTGGACCGATATTCAACAGATAATTTGCGCCAACCTTTCGGCACTGACAAAGGCTTTCTATCAAAGTAGCAGGTGATTTGCAGTTCAAATCATCAAAGCCGATTGCCCAGTGGTCGTTTATAGTTTCACACATTTCTGCAGCGAGGTATTTTCTCATACCATCTCTGTTCATAGGGGTAGGTCTGCCCTGCTCAAAGGTTACAGAGTCAATTTCAATATTGCCCGGTTCACCTCTGTGGTCCAAACCGGTGTTGTTTATAATCATAGCCTCAGGCTGATATTTACGGATGGTAGCATAAAGTTCATCCTCTTTCCAGTCTGCATCAGGCTTTGACCAGTTGCCGTCAAACCACAAACCACCGATTTTGCCGTAGTTTTTACACAGAATTTCTACACTCTTGTTGAGGTAGTCAAGGTACTTGTCAAAATCATTTTCAAAATCCTTGTTGTACCAGTCCAATGTAGTGTGATAGAAAAACGGTATTATATCATACTTTCTGCAGGCATCCACAAATTCCCTTGCAAGGTCTCTGCCGCAGGGTGAATGCAAAGAGTCAAAGTCATTGAGACCACAAGTGTCAAAAAGGGAAAAGCCTTCATGATGTCTTACGGTCATAGTTATGTATTTACAGCCTGCTTCCTTTGCTGTACGAGCTAGGTCTTCTGCATCAAAGCCCTCACCGGTAAAGGTTTCTGCAAGCTTTTTGTACTCATCCATATTCATTTTTTCCATATGGTAAATCCATTCTCCTCTACCAAGCTGAGAATAAAGTCCCCAATGGACAAACATGCCAAAGCCGAGTTTTTCAAAGTCGGCAATATATTTTTTTGCAACAGGTATACTCATAATAATCCTCCTAATTATTTTTCTGAAATTAAACTTTCAAAATTGTTTGTTTTTTTCTTTTGTATTAGATAAAATATAACTTGCGCCGATGTCGTTATAACACCGCATACAGGACCTGCTGCCATAACCATCTGGAATACGGGAAGCAGAGGAAAAACAAAGGTCAGCCACAAAAATCTTACTCCGCAAGTACTTATAAGCGGTATAATTGTAGGTGCCATAGTGTAGCCATACCCTCTCAAAGCTCCTGTAAAAACTTCAGAAATTCCCCAGATAGTCATAGGCAAAACGCCGATAAGCATACTTTTTCTGCCAAACTCTACTGCTACATTGTCGTCAATATAAACGTGCAGCAACGGGGTTTTGAAAATAAACACCACAACAGACAGCGATACGCCAAAAACAACAACATTCCAAATACATTTTTTCAGTATTTCTTTTGCTCTTTCCATGTTTCCTGCACCAACATTCTGCCCGATAAAATTGATTGCTACCGATGACATTGTACTGAAGATACAGCAGTATATGATTCCGCTGATGCTTGATGATGCATGGTTGCCTGCTATTGCCGCCGTACCAAAGGAGTTGATGTAGGTCTGTTGCTGGGCATTTGACACTGTAAATACCATACTTCCCAGTCCGGCAGGAATGCCAACCATGATTATGGTTTTAATTAAACTCCAGTCAAAAGTAAGCTTCCTCAGGTCTAATCTGCCATAAATGCCTGGGTGCATAAGAGTAAGCATAATCAAAACAAATGATATAAACTGTGAAATAAGCGTAGCAATTGCCACACCGGCAATGGTCATATTAAACCCAACAACCAGTATGATATTCAGCATCACATTGGCTATGCCTGATATTGCGCCGTATATCATAGGGGTTTTAGTGTTCCCTTGTGAACGCAAAATAGCACCGCCAAATGCCGTCACAAAGGATATAGGACAGCCAAGAAAATAAATTCTCATATAAAGCAAACTGTCATCAATTATTTCGGCAGGAGTTTTCATCAAAGCCAAAATGGGTTTTGAAAAAATCATACCAAACAAAACCAGAATAAGTCCGGCAACAAAGCCCAGGCCTATTGAGGTGTGCAAAACCTTGCTTATTTTTTGATAATCACGTGACCCTGCCGCCCTTGCTGCTATAATATTTACACCTACAGCCAGTCCTGCAAACAGAGTATTTATAAGACTTATAGGATAACCGGAAGCCGAAACGGCTGCCAGTGCTTCTGTTCCCACAAATCTGCCCAGTATAATCTGGTCGCACAAAGAGTATGTCATACTCAGAAACGAGCTGATTATAAGCGGAATAGAAAACTTAATTATATTTTTTTGAATAGGGCCTTCCAACATATTTACATTGCTACTCATACCAAAAGCACCTCATCTCATCAACCAAAGGTCTGTTGTGTGACGATATTGAATTTTAGATTTCAACCCATGTAAAAGGCTTTTCCATAGCCTTTATGCCCGCATCACGGATAGCCATAGCGTTCATAGTCTGTTCGTGGGGAACAGGTACAACGCCTGTGTCAAAGAAGTTCACCATTTCCTTAATTGCTACCGCAAAAAAGTCTGATGTAATTGTGTAAATGTCAGCATTGTTGTCACCGTCAACAATTCTGTATGTAAAATCAGTATTGTTGCAATGACAGGTCTGTACAAATCTGCCGTCTTCAAACTCGATGATGTGTGCAGGATGCTTTTTGTCGCCCAAAGCCATTATACGCACGGGCTTTGCATCCATAAGCATAACGATGGGGTCCAGCTGATGTACGGAATAGTCGCTGTATGTGCCTGGGCAGGATGTGTAAATCTTGCTGATTTTGCTT
>JAZRNA010000073.1:0-17208 GCA_045647945.1 Clostridia bacterium | reverse complement strand
GACTACAACAGAATGAAGTTCAACACAGGCATTGCGGCACTTATGGCGTTTATCAATGACGTAATGAAAGTTGAAAAAATCAATAAGGCTGAATTTAAGACCTTTATCACACTTCTTAACCCTGTTGCTCCTCATATTACCGAAGAACTCTGGCAGATTGCAGGTTTTGAGGGAATGCTGTCCCAGACAAAGTGGCCTGAATATGATGAGGCAAAGACTATTGATGACGAGGTTGAAGTTGTTGTCCAGATAAACGGCAAAATCCGTGACAAGATGATGATTTCTGCTGATCTTAATCCACAGCAGATGCAGGAAGTGGCTTTGGCAAACGAAAAAATCAAGGAGTTGATTGACGGCAAACAGGTTGTCAAGGTTATTGCGATTCCCAAAAAACTTATAAATATAGTGGTGAAGTAATTATGGACTTCAAACAGGAATTTATCGACATATATCAAAAATATATAAAAAGAGAGGGAGCTGAAAAGCTCCTTGCTCATCTTATGTCCCCGGCAAGTGATTTTTTCACAGCACCGGCAAGTGCCAGATTTCATGGCGCATACCAGGGCGGACTGGTGGAGCACAGCATTAATGTATATGAGTGTCTGCGTGATTATCTCGCAAGAGAACGTGTGGCTGAACTTTACGGAATAGAGGCCAACGAAGAAACGGTTGCTATTGTTGCACTTCTTCATGACCTTTGCAAAATGAATTTCTATAAGCCGGGATTCAGAAATGTGAAAGACGACAATGGTGTGTGGCAAAAGGTTCCCACATACGAAATTGAAGACAAGCTGCCCTATGGACATGGCGAAAAATCGGTCTATATAATATCCGGATTTATGCGTCTTACCCGTGAGGAAGCTTTTGCAATCAGGTATCATATGGGGTTTTCAGGTACAGAAGAGCCAAGGAATGTTGGCAGTGCCTTTGAAATGTTCCCGTTGGCGTTTGCATTGTCTACTGCAGATATGGAGGCTACATATTTCCTTGAAGGAAAGAACTAAAAAAGTTTTGGGGAGGATTGACTTATGAAAGATGGTTTTTTAAAGGTTGCGGCGGCAACTCCTGAAATAACGGTAAACAATACATCAAAAAACAGCGAAAGAATAATAAGTCAGATTAAAGAGGCAGCGGAAAACGGTGCCAAGATTGTTGTGTTCCCCGAACTTTGTATAACAGGTTATACCTGTGGCGATTTGTTTTTGCAAAGCTCAACCTCAAGACGGGCGAAAGAGGCTCTCTCAAAAATTGTTTCAGCAACAAAAAAGCTGGACATTCTGTTTGCAGTGGGACTTCCGGTAATGCATCTTGACAAGTTGTATAATGTTGCCGCTGTATGTAAGGGTGGCAAGGTGTTAGGCTTTGTTACAAAAGAATTTTGCCCCAACTTTTCTGTATTTGATGAATCAAGATACTTTGACACATTGCCTTGCAACGCATCGGTTGAGTTTGACGGATACAGTGTTCCCATGGGAACGGATATTATATTCTGTGCAAAGCAGATGGAGGGTTTGCGAATTTCCTGCGAACTTTGCGAGGATTTGTGGGTTGCAATACCCCCATCGTCAAATCATGCTTTGGCGGGGGCTACAGTTATTCTGAATCTTTCAGCAAACAGCGAAACACCGGGCAAGAATGATGCGCGCAAAACAATGATTTCTGCACAAAGCGCCCGTACAATGAGTGCATATGTTTATGCTGATGCAGGTGATGGGGAGTCAACTACAGACGTTGTTTTTGCAGGGAATAATATGATTTATCAATGCGGAAGCTGTATTGCCCAGGCAAAACCTTTTGAAAACGGAATTACCTATGGTGTGATAGACGTTGACAAAATCAGTCAGTTAAGACGGCAAAGAACAACCTTTTTGCCTGAATATGAATGTGAATACGAAAAGGTCTATTTTGATATTAATATAAAAGATACAGAACTGATGGATATTTCAAAAACTCCATTCATTCCTGAAAATCAGGAAAAGAAAACAGAACGTGCAAAACATGTATTTCTTATGCAATGCATGGGCCTTAAGAAAAGACTGAAGCATATTGGGTTAAAAACAGTTACTATTGGTGTTTCGGGTGGTCTTGACAGCACACTTGCGCTCCTTGTTGCAACAAAGACATTTGAAATGTTGAATCTTGACCCCAAGGGGATAATTGCGGTGACAATGCCCTGCTTTGGAACAACAGACCGAACCTATAATAATTCCAAAAAGTTGGCTGATGCATTGGGTGTAACCTTGCGTGAGATTTCTATTAAGAAATCCGTAATTCAGCATTTTGAGGATATTGGTGTGTCCCTTGATGAACATGATGTAACATATGAAAATGCTCAGGCAAGAGAACGCACCCAGGTCTTGATGGATATTGCCAACAAAACCGGCGGAATCGTTGTGGGAACAGGGGATTTGTCTGAGCTTGCACTTGGGTTTGCCACATACAACGGTGACCATATGTCAATGTATGGTGTCAATGCATCGGTACCCAAAACTCTTATGAGGGTAATTGTCAAAGTGTTGGCTGAAGAATTTGGCGGAGAACTAAAAAATGTTCTCAATGATATTGTTGATACCCCTGTTAGCCCTGAACTTCTGCCTCCCGGTGATGAGGGTAAAACCATTCAGAAAACTGAGGATATAATTGGACCTTACGAAGTCCATGATTTTGTTTTGTATCACTTTGCAAAGTTTGGCTTTGAAAAAAGCAAAATAGAAAGAATGGCAAAGCATGCATTCAAAGACATCTTTGACGAAAAGTCTATCCAAGGCTGGATTGATACTTTCTACAAACGCTTTTTTGCAAACCAGTTCAAGAGGTCTGCAACACCTGACGGGCCAATGGCGACAAATATATCATTGTCCCCAAGAGGCGGATGGAAAATGCCCTCAGATGCAGTTTTTGAGGATTAATTAAGAAATAAAACGGGCGGATGTTTTCCGCCCGTTTGCATAGGAGTAAAAAATGCTTCACATAAAAGAAACTATAGTCGTCGAGGGTAAGTTCGACAAAGAAAAACTAAAGACTGTTACCGATGCACCAATTATCTGTACCGGAGGTTTCAGTCTTTATACAAACAAGAATATAGTCAATTCCATACGCCGTATGGCGGAGAAAACTGGTGTTATTGTGCTGACCGATTCCGACAGTGCGGGTTTTCGTATACGCAATTATATCAAACAATGCGTGGGAAACCGGGGTGTTGTAAAACACGCATACATCCCCTCTGTTGCGGGTAAAGAACGCCGAAAGGAAAAGTCGGGCAAGGAGGGACTCCTTGGGGTTGAGGGAATGACAGAGAAACTTTTGGTGGAGATACTTGGAAACGTTACCGAAGTAACTGATTTCAAAAAAAGAGACAAAGACGAAATAATTACAAAATCCACATTTTTCAATGACGGATTAAGCGGAAAAGAAGATAGCAACGAAAAGCGGAAGATGTTGGCAAGAGAATTGGGATTGCCTTTGCGAATTTCGGCTAATTCAATGATTGAAGTCTTGAATACTGCCTTTACTTATGAGGAATATAGGGTGGCGGTGCATAAAATCAATAACAAATAAAACCAAATCTCACAAGGTAGAAAATTACTTTGTGAGATTTTTAACAATATCAAGATTTTATATTGATTTTTATCAAAAAATGTGTTAAAATTTTTGGAGTTGTGAAAAAATAGTCGTAGAGGTTTTGCGACGGAATGGAGAATATATACTTATGGAAAATCAAAACAATTTTAAGCCGTATGTTCCGGCATCAAAGGTAACCCCGGAAATAACGATTACATCTGTTATTATGGGTATACTTCTTGCTGTAATATTTGGTGCGGCTAATGCATACCTTGGTCTTCGTGTGGGCATGACTGTATCGGCGTCAATTCCTGCTGCAGTTATTGCTATGGGCGTCATCAGGGTTATTATGAAAAAGAATTCAATTCTTGAAAGCAATATTGTGCAAACGGTAGGCTCTGCAGGCGAGTCTTTGGCTGCCGGTGCAATTTTTACACTTCCGGCACTGTTTTTGTGGGCAGCAGAGGGAACAATGGGAAAACCCGGAATAGTTGAAATTACAGTGATTGCACTTCTTGGCGGACTCCTTGGTGTGTTCTTTATGGTGCCACTTCGCAATGCCCTTATTGTAAGGGAACACGGAGTTCTTCCTTATCCTGAGGGTACAGCTTGTGCAGAGGTTCTTCTTGCAGGTGAAGAGGGCGGTGCAAATGCATCAACAGTTTTCGCAGGCATGGGCTTTGCGGCAGCTTTCAAGTTTATAATTGACGGACTCAAGGCAGTTCCCGGCGAAATTGGATTCCGCATAAAGGGTTATGCCGGTGAAATAGGAACACAGATTTATCCCGCAGTAATGAGTGTAGGTTATATCTGCGGCCCAAGAATTTCATCATATATGTTTGCCGGCGGTGTACTTAGTTGGCTTGTTCTTATACCTATGATTGTTCTTTTTGGCAAAGATATCGTTCTTTATCCGGGAACAGAAGCAATAGGTGCAATGTACGAGGCAGGCGGTGCAGGTGCTATCTGGGGTTCGTATATCCGTTATATCGGTGCCGGTGCTTTGGCGGCAGGGGGTATAATAAGCCTTGTTAAATCGCTTCCTTTGATTGTGCGTACTTTTGTTGATGCAATGAAAGGCATCAAAGGTGCAACCAATGTAAGTGGTGAACGTACAGCCAAGGATATCAGTATGAAAGTGGTTCTTGGTGCAATAGCCGTTCTTACACTTCTTGTATGGTTGGTTCCTGCTGTTCCTGTTTCACTTTTGGGTGCTGTAGTTGTGGTTGTATTTGGTTTCTTCTTTGCCACAGTATCTTCACGTATGGTTGGCCTTGTAGGAAGCAGCAACAACCCGGTTTCGGGTATGGCAATAGCAACACTTTTGATTGCAACACTTATACTCAAACTTACTGGTGAGTCAGGTGCATCGGGTATGCATGCGGCTATTGCGATTGGTTCTATAATTTGTATCGTGGCAGCTATTGCTGGTGATACATCTCAGGACCTTAAAACAGGATATCTCCTTGGCGCAACACCAAAGAAACAGCAGATTGGTGAGATTATCGGTGTTGTTGCAGCAGCATTTGCAATAGGTGGAACACTTTATCTCCTTGACAGTGCTTGGGGATTTGGCACAGACGAGCTTGCAGCACCTCAGGCAACACTTATGAAAATGATAATCGAGGGTGTTATGGATGCAAACCTCCCATGGGGACTTGTTTTTGTAGGCGTGTTTATTGCCATTGTTGTTGAGGTTGTTGGCATACCGGTTCTCCCCTTTGCAATCGGTGTATATCTGCCTGTTCATCTTAATGCTTGTATCATGGTTGGTGGACTTGTAAGACTTGTTCTTGACAAAATCAAACGCAAAGAGGAAGAAAAAACAGCTATTATCAGTGATGGTATTCTCTTCTGTTCCGGTATGATTGCAGGCGAGGGCATTGTCGGTATAGTTCTTGCACTTCTGGCGGTTGTGGGACTTGACAAGGTTATCAACATTTCAGGACTTCTCAATCTTCCTGTATGGGCATCTAATGTTGGAAGTATAGTTGTATTTGCCCTTGTGGTGCTTTCGGTTCTCAAATTCTCTTTGTGGAAAAAACGTGGTGTTAAATAAAATGAAGAAAAAGGAAAATCCAGAGAATTATCTTGAACGGATTCCAAAGGTCAGAACAGGTTTAGAATGGA
Organism: Clostridia bacterium; assembly: GCA_045647945.1. GTDB lineage: Bacteria > Bacillota > Clostridia > Monoglobales > Monoglobaceae > SIG440. The sequence goes on along the minus strand of JAZRNA010000073.1, from coordinate 11,517 downwards.
CACAAAATGATGAGGGAATTGTAACGCTGAATATTGAAAACAAAGGTTTTTTCAATAAGTTGGCACAAAAGTTTTTCAAAAAGCCACCTGTTACCTATGTCCACCTTGATGAACTCGGCAGTTTTGTCTGGCCACTTATGGACGGCAAGAAAGACATAATCGCACTGGGCAAGGAAGTGGACGAGCATTTTGGAGAAAAGGCACATCCTTTGTATGAAAGACTGGCGAAGTTTTTTCAGATTCTTGACAGCTATGGCTTTGTAGAATGGAAATAAAAAACAAAAAGGAACGATAAAAATCGTTCCTTTTTTATTGACAAATAACTAGTTTTTGGGGAAAGGTTTCTTATCTTTTGTAATTCCACAGATATAATTCATATCAACATTATAGTATTTTGCAAGAATTATCACACTTTCCAAAGGTATCCGAATATTTCTGGTTTCATAGTCGGAGTACGTTCTTTGTCCAACATTAAGAATTTCGGCTATTTCTGACTGACTTTTGTCGTTATCTTCGCGGAGAGCACGTATTCTTTCTGCTATATCCATAAAATCACACACCTTTCTGATAAATTATATTATAGAGTAAATAACACTATTGATTTTTAGAGTTATATACTCTATAATATTATCTTGAGAAAAAGTTTTTATGAAATGGAGATGGGGTTGAAGTGATTGTTGATATAACTGGGATTGAACTAACGCCAGGAAACAGTGGTGAATATTGTCTTGGCAATGGAGAACATTTGGACGAATCAGGAAATATTATAGAATGTTGTTGTGATGAGTGTGGTTACTTAATGTGTTGTTTGGGTGACCATGATGGTAATGAATGTGAAGAATGTACAGATAAAGATTGTCCAAATAATAATATTAGTAAAAAGGAACGATAAAAATCGTTCCTTTTTTATTGACAATATTTGGCGAAAGGTATATAATTGTAAGATAAAATAAATTTTAAGGTTTACCGAATAAAAATCCGGAGAAGATAGATATGATATTTAACAATGTTTTAGATGCCATTGGCGAAACTCCTATAATAAGACTCAACCGTATGGGTGATGAGGATTCAGCTCAGATTCTTGTTAAATTCGAGGGACTCAATGTTGGCGGCTCAATCAAAACAAGAACAGCATATAATATGATTTGTGATGCAGAAAATAGGGGAATAATAAATAAAGATACTGTTATTGTTGAACCTACCAGTGGCAATCAGGGTATTGGCCTTGCTCTTGTGGGTGCAGTCAAAGGTTATAGGACAAAAATTATTATGCCCGATTCTGTAAGTGAAGAACGCAGAAAACTGGTTCAGCATTATGGGGCAGAGGTTATCCTTATTCATGATGCAGGGAATATTGGTGAGTGTATTGAGGAGTGTTTAAAAACCGCCCTCAAAATGCAGGAAGAGGACAAAAACGTATTCGTACCCCAGCAGTTTGAAAACCCTGCCAATGTAGAGGTACAGAGAGAACACACAGGGGTTGAAATTTTAAAACAGGTTGACGGACCAATCCATGGTTTTTGTTCAGGTATTGGTACAGGCGGAACAATCACCGGAATTGGCGAAACTTTAAAAGAAAAAAATCCAGATATTGAAATCTGGGCGGTGGAGCCTGAACATGCGGCGATTCTTTCCGGTGGGTCAATAGGCACACATCTCCAAATGGGAATTGGTGACGGACTTATTCCGGCAATTTTGAATCAGAGCATCTATAATGATATCTGCGTTATAAAAGACGAAGAAGCAATCCAGACGGCAAAGGATTTGGCATCAAAAGAGGGAATTATGTGCGGAATTTCCAGCGGTACTAATGTTGCGGCGGCAATAAAACTTGCAAAAAAGCTGGGAAAAGGAAAAACCGTGGTTACTGTTTTGCCAGATACGGCGGAGAGATATTTTTCAACTCCGTTGTTTGAATAAATTTATTTTGAAAGGGACGATTTTATGAACAGCAATGTAAGACCTGATACAATGGAACGTATCACAACTAAAGAATTGGCGGACAAGTTTATTGCAGAGCAGATTGCTGATGTACGTGCACAGGTAGGGGACAAAAAGGTTCTTTTGGCACTTTCAGGAGGTGTTGACTCATCGGTTGTTGCGGCACTTCTTATAAAGGCAATCGGCAAACAGCTTGTTTGTGTGCATGTGAATCATGGACTTATGAGAAAGGGCGAAAGCGAACAGGTTATTGAAGTGTTCGGCAAGGAACTGGATGCAAACCTTATATATATTGATGCAACAGACAGATTTTTGGATTTACTGAAAGATGTTGCAGAGCCTGAGAAAAAGAGAAAGATTATCGGTGGCGAATTTATCAAGGTGTTTGATGAAGAGGCTGCAAAGCTTGTGGGTATAGATTTTCTTGCTCAAGGTACAATTTATCCTGATATTTTGGAAAGCGACGGTGTAAAGGCACATCATAATGTTGGCGGACTTCCCGAAGATATGGAAATGGAACTTGTAGAGCCTGTTAAACTTCTTTACAAAGACGAAGTAAGAGTTGTAGGCAGTGCCTTGGGACTTCCTGATGAGATGGTTTACCGTCAGCCGTTCCCCGGCCCCGGCCTTGGTGTAAGATGCCTTGGTGCAATCACTCGTGACAGACTTCATGCTCTTCGTGAGGCGGATGCAATCCTCCGTGAGGAATTTGACAAATGCGGCCTTGCAGGAAAAGTATGGCAGTATTTTATTGCTGTTCCTGACTTCAAAAGCGTCGGCGTAAGAAACGACAAGAGATATGAGGGTTGGCCTGCAATTATCCGTGCGGTTAATACCACCGACGCAATGACAGCAACTATTGAGGAAATACCCTATGATGTGCTCCACAAAATCACAGCACGTATCACAGCAGAAGTCGAGGGTATTAACCGTGTTCTTCTTGACCTCACACCAAAGCCTGTAGGCACAATTGAGTGGGAGTAATTTCATAAAAATATTAAGCGACTTGGAAGTTGATTTCAAGTCGCTTTTTGTTTTTTTCTTTACTTAAAAATGATTATATGATATAATGGGACAGAAAAATACAATGAAAATTTGAGGGGCGTCGTTTATGAAGACGGTTTTTGTTGTTAATCCAAAAGCAGGACAGGGCAGAGGGATAAGCAAGATTATAAATTCTATTAAAGAAGTTGCTGAAAAAGCCAAGGCAGATGTGGAAGTTTATGTTACAAAGGCTGTCGGTGACGGAGAACGCTTTGTTAGAGAATACTGCCAAGAGAAAGGTGCGGCCAGATTCATTGCTTGTGGCGGTGACGGAACTCTGGGAGAAGTGCTGAACGGTGCTATTAAAAATCAGGATACGGAAGTCGGTGTTATGCCTATGGGTACAGGCAATGACTTTTGCAGGAATTTTGATACACATGGGGACTTTATGGACATTGAGGCACAGATTAAGGGCAAAAGTGTAAAATGCGATGCTATACGTTATCGGACAGACACTACGGATGCAGACAGATATTGTGCCAATATGTTCAATATAGGTTTTGATTGCAATGTTGCGGACATGACAGCAAAGATGAAAACAAAACCTTTTATATCAGGCTCATTGGCTTATCTGATTTCTATATTTGCAATACTTATAAAGAAAAAAGGTGCAAACCTTGAAATCGAGCTTGATGGTGAAATCAGGCACAGAGGCAAACTTTTGCTTACTTCCCTTGCCAATGGCAGTTATTGTGGCGGTGGGCTAAAAAGCAACCCTTTGGCATCGGTGAATGATGGGTTTGTGAATATAAATATTGTAAAAAATATTTCAAGATTGAATTTTCTTACCAAATTACCTTTTTATATGAAAGGAACACATATAAGGCTCAAGGGTATCGAAAAGGTCATATATTCAACAAAATGCAAAAAGGTGGTTATTGACCCCAAAGGTGGCAGAATGCGACTCTGCACTGACGGTGAAATTTCAGATGCGGGAAGAACCGAATTTGAAATTGTACATAATGCATTCAGTTTTGTGATACCTTATATTACAGAAGATTTTTGTGGCAGCAGAAACAAAGAGGAATTGTTGGTATAGTGGGATATAAAATATCCTATCGGAATATATTAAATATATTAACTTGGCTGAAAGAGTGTAGAAATATGATTTTTGACAAAATCAAAAAGATTATAAGCAAAAATAAATATATAAACCAATATATCAGCGACCCAAGATGGCGAGTGAGAATATCTCTTTTTGGTGCGGTTTCAATTAATATCATGTATGTACTTATTCAGCTTGCATCAGGAATAGTATACAGAGCAGCGTGGTTTTATGCTCTGGCGGTTTATTATTTTCTGCTTATAATGATGAGGATATTTTTGATAAGAAACACCGCCAGCGACGAGATAGGCAGGGATAAACTGAAAGAGTTCAAGAGATATCGTTTTTGCGGGATACTGCTTCTTATAATGAATCAGGCACTTGCTGTAATTGTTTTTTATATAGTCCGCAGAGGTGTTTTGATTAAAAACAGCTACATTCCTGTTATAGCTATGGCGGGATATACTTTTACGGCAATGACGGTGGCTATGATAAACGTAGTCAGATACAGGCGTTTTAACAGCCCTGTAATGTCTGCCGCAAAGGCAATAAGTATGTCCTCGGCGGTGGTATCTCTTCTGTCGCTTGAGGTGGCAATGGTGGCGGCATTCGGCGAGGATGCTACTGTGACCTTTAGACAAACAATGACGGTGTCAACAGGTGCTGCTGTATGTATTTTTGTTTTGGCGGTGGCTGTTTATATGATTGTAAGAGCGAGCAGGGAGATTAATAAGATTGAGAAAAATGGTTAATAGTGCGGCAATGGTTTATTGCCGCATTATCAATCTTGACTTTATAAAAGAAAATTGGTATAATGTAGCTGTTTTATAAGGATGATTAAAGGTTACAATTTGTTTTGTGATAGGGGATAAATTATGAATATTGTTGTTGTAGGCGTGGGAAAAGTCGGCCAGAAGTTGGTGGAACGTCTCAGCCGGGAGGAAAATCATAATATTACTGTTGTAGATATCAGACACAATATTTTGCAGGATGTGGTAAACACTTATGATGTAATGGGTGTTTTCGGCAGTGGTGCTAACATTGATGTTCTTGAGGAGGCGGGCATCAAAGAGACGGATATTCTTATTGCGGTTACCGGCTCGGACGAAGTTAACCTGCTTACCTGTCTTATTGCAAGAAAACTCAGTGGCTGCAAAACTATTGCAAGGGTGAGAAACCCAGGATATGCAAAGGAACTGCATCTCTTTAAAGAGGATTTGGGGCTTGCCATGATTATAAATCCGGAGTATACTGCGGCGGTGGAAATGGCGAGGGCACTCAGGTTTCCATCAGCAATACAGATTGACACATTTGCAAAAGGCAGGGTGGAAATTCTCAAGTTCAAGATTAACGAAGGTTCACCCTTGAGTGACCTCAAAGTGGTTGATATAAGCAACAAGCTTAATTGTGATATTCTGGTATGCGGTGTTGAGAGGGGAGAAGAAGTGTTCATCCCCAGTGGTGACTTTGTGCTGAAGACAGGCGACTTTATAAGTATTGTTGCAACTATCAAGGATGCTGCGTATTTTATTAAAAAAATAGGAATAAAAACAAACAAGGTAAAGGACACAACTATTGTAGGCGGTGGAACCACTGCAGTTTATCTTGCACACAATCTTATAAAGTCAGGGATTGATGTAAAGATTATAGAACAAAATCCTGCAAGATGTGAAGAACTTTGCAGCCTTGTTCCAAAAGCTACCATTATAAACGGTGACGGAACTGAAAACCGACTCCTCCTTGAAGAGGGGATTGAACAGGCAGAGTCCTTTGTATCCCTTACCAACATTGATGAAGAAAATGTAATGTTGTCCCTCTATGCAAAGTCTAAAACAAGTGGCAAGGTAATCACTAAAATAAACAGAATTGCATATGAAGAGGTTATAAGAAATCTGGGACTTGACACCATAATATATCCCAAGAATATCACCGCAGAGTACATTGTGAGATTTGTCCGTGCGATGAACAATACAATAGGATGCAATATTGAAACCATGCATTATGTACTTGACGGAAAGGCGGAGGCTTTGGAATTCAGAATAATTGATAATTCTCCGGTATCGGGCAAAACTATCGAAAGTCTTTCTCTGAAATCGGGAATAATCATTGCATGCATAAACAGAAATGGCGTTATTATCACTCCCAGAGGTAAAGATATGATAATGCCTGGTGATACGGTTATCGTGGTTACCACAAACAAAGGATTTAAGGATATAAGTGATATACTTGATTAGAGGTAGAATATGAACTACAGAGTTATTTGCCATATTCTTGGCTGTGTTCTAAATATTGAGGCTGCGGCAATGGTTCTGCCCTTTATATGTGCATTGATTTATGACGAACCAAACAAATGGGTTTTTGCAACTTGTACGGTTCTTTGTCTGTTGGCAGGGTTGCCGTTGATATTGATAAAAGCAAAGCACAAATCAATGTTCGCAAAGGAAGGTTTTGTTGCCGTTGCGCTAAGCTGGATTGTTATGAGTGTTTTTGGTTCGTTGCCATTTATTTTGTCAGGCAGCATACCAAATTTTATTGATGCACTTTTTGAGACAGCATCGGGATTCACCACAACAGGTGCATCCATTCTCTCTGATGTGGAGGCTTTGCCAAAGTCTATAATTTTTTGGCGAAGTTTCACCCATTGGATTGGAGGTATGGGGGTTCTGGTTTTCCTTGTTGCGCTTTTGCCCATGTCAGGCGGGAACAATCTGCATCTTATCAGAGCGGAGAGCCCTGGCCCATCTGTGGGCAAACTGGTTCCAAGAATAAGTACAACTGCCAAAATACTTTACGGAATTTATATATCGTTTACTGTTCTTGAAATAGTATTTCTTATGTTAGGTGGGCTTGATTGGTTTGAGGCGGCAACGCTCAGCTTTGGTACGGCAGGTACAGGCGGTTTTGCCATAAGAAATTCGGGCATTGCAGATTATTCCTCATATATACAGATAGTCATTACTGTATTTATGACCATATTCGGAATAGATTTTTCTTTCTATTATCTTCTCCTTATGCGCAAGGCAAGAAATGCTTTCAAAATGGAAGAGGTATGGACATATCTGGGAATCATTGCAATCTCTGTTGCAATAATCTTCTTCAATATAAGGCACATGTTTATTGGAGCAGGTGACGCACTTAAACATGCGGCTTTTCAAGTGTCCTCAATAATAACTACAACCGGATATTCCACTTTAAACTATGAATTGTGGCCTCAACTGTCCAAAACGGTGATTATATGTCTGATGTTCTGCGGTGCTTGTGCAGGGAGTACAGGCGGCGGAATGAAAGTGTCAAGAATAATGATACTTTTCAAGAGTATAGTTAAGGAAATAAAGGTTCTGGCACATCCAAAAAGCACAATAAAGGTAAAGATGAACGGCAGACCATTAGAACACGAAACATTGCGAGGGGTAAACGTATTTTTTGTAGCATATGCTTTCATATTTGTGCTGGCACTTCTGGTTATCAGCATTGATAATTTTGATTTTGCCACAAACTTCACATCGGTTGTTGCCGCCCTCAGCAACATAGGACCCGGACTTTCTATGGTGGGACCGGTAAGGAACTTCTCTATATATTCGCCTCTTTCCAAGATGGTTCTCACCTTTGTGATGATAATAGGCAGACTTGAGATATTCCCCATTCTGGTATTGTTCTCGAGGAATACATGGAAAAAGTAATCAAAAAAAACAATAGTGGCAAGTTCTATTCAAGAATTTGCCACTATTTCTATTTCTGTGAAAAAAAGGAAAAAACAGAATAAAAAAAGAAAAACACAGAAAAAATAACAAATTTATAGTGAGAATGTATTGACATTTTTTTGTTTTTGGTGTAATATTAAGTTAATAATAGTGAAAAAGTATAATTGTTTTTGAAAGGGGAGGAGTAAAAATGGCAAAGTTTTATACTGGAGATATAGCCAAGAGTCCTCGTGTTGACAGATTGAAGGATGCCTTGTTTGCAAAGGCTCCTGAAATTGAGGTTGAACGTGCGGTTCTGCTTACCGAATCCTATAAAAATACAGAAGGGTTGCCAACTATTGCACGTCGTGCAAAGGCCTTCAGACATATATTGGAGAATCTTCCTATTACAATCAATGAGGATGAACTGGTTGTAGGAAGTGCCACCAAGTCGCCAAGGAGTTGTCAGATTTTCCCTGAATTTTCTTTCCAGTGGATAGAGGATGAATTTGACACAATCCAGACAAGAAATGCAGACCCCTTTGTTCTTTCAGAGGAGTCTAAAAAAGCATTGAAAGAGGTTTTTGCATATTGGAGAGGCAAGACAACAAGTGAACTCGCCACATCATATATGCGTCCCGAGACCATTGATGCAATCAATCACAACATATTCACACCTGGCAACTATTTCTACAACGGTATCGGACACGTTACCGCTGATTATGACCTGGTTTTGAGGATAGGATATGACGGTATTATAAAAAAGGCAAAGGCTGCTCTTGATGCAATAGACCCAAGACAGGGAGATGCCAACAAGAGACGTATTTTCCTGGAGGCAGTTATTGAAAGCTGTGAGGCAGCAATCACATTTGCTCAGAGATATTCCCGTCTTGCATATGAAATGGCAGAAAAATGTACAGATCCCGTAAGACGTGAAGAACTCAAAACAATCGGCAAAAACTGTAGCCGTGTTCCTCAGTTTGGTGCAGAAAGCTTCCATGAAGCGTGCCAGAGTTTCTGGTTTGTTCAGATGCTCATACAGACCGAGTCAAACGGACATTCAATTTCACCCGGACGTTTTGATATTTATATGTATCCTTATTATAAGAAGGACTTGAAAAATGGCAAGATTACCCGTGAGTTTGCACAGGAACTTATGGACTGTGTATGGATTAAACTCAACAGTTTTACAAAGGTAAGAGATGCTTTGTCGGCTGAGGGCTTTGCGGGCTATAGCCTTTTCCAGAACCTGATTGCAGGCGGTCAGGACAAAGACGGTGTTGACACAACAAATGATTTGTCATTCATGTGTCTCAATGCCTCGATGCATATAATGCTTCCGCAACCGTCACTTTCAATCCGTGTCTGGAACAAAACCCCTCATGAGTTCCTGCTCAGAGCAGGTGAACTTACCAGAACAGGTATCGGTCTTCCTGCATATTACAATGACGAAGTTATCATTCCGGCACTTGTGAGCCGCGGTCTTACCCTTGAGGACGCAAGACAGTACAACATCATTGGTTGTGTTGAACCTCAGAAAATGGGTAAAACAGATGGTTGGCATGATGCGGCATTCTTTAATATGTGCCGTCCTATGGAACTGGTGTTCTCAAACGGTGAGGACAACGGCAAGCAGATAAGTATCAAAACCGGTGATATCAACGAAATGAATACTTTCTGTGAATTCTATGACGCATACAAGGCGCAGTCGGAATATATGATTGAGCTTATGGTTGATGCGGACAACGCTATTGACCTTGCTCATATGGAACGTGCTCCTTTGCCTTTCCTTTCCAGCATGATTGAAGATTGTATCGGCAGAGGAAAGAGCGTTCAGGAGGGCGGTGCAGTTTACAACTTCACAGGTCCTCAGGGCTTTGGTGTTGCCAACATGGCAGATGCTTTGTACGCAATTAAGAAGTTGGTGTTTGAAGAAAGAAAGTTCAGCCTTCAGGAACTCAAGGAAGCGTTGGCAAACAACTTTGGGGTTGAAAGCGGCTCGGTTGATGCACAGGCAATTACCGTTGGTGTTGTAAAGGGCTTGATTGAGCAAGGATTGAATGTATCTGAAGAACAGATTGCAGAAATTTATAAAAATGTTGCAGGCAGTGGTGCTGTAAGCGGCGGCAACAAGTATCAGAATATTCTCGCAATGATTAACGAAGTTCCAAAGTTCGGCAATGGTAACTGCGAGATTGATGCTTTTGCAAGAGATGTTGCCTATACATATACAAAACCCATTGAAAAATACAAGAATCCCCGTGGTGGAATTTATCATGCAGGACTTTATCCTGTTTCGGCAAATGTTCCCCTTGGTGCTCAAACAGGTGCAACTCCTGATGGACGTCTGGCAAAGACTCCCATTGCTGACGGTGTATCACCTGCAGCGGGCAGAGATATAAACGGACCAACAGCAGCAGCAAACTCTGTTGCAAAACTTGACCATTATATTGCGTCAAACGGTACTTTGTTCAACATGAAGTTCCATCCGTCAGCACTGAAAGGTGCATCAGGTCTTGAAAGCTTTGTTGCTCTTATTAGAGGTTATTTCGACCAGAAGGGCAGCCATGTACAGTTCAATGTTGTAAGCCGTGAGACTTTGCAGGAAGCACAAAAGAATCCTGAAAAGTACAAAGGTCTTGTTGTAAGAGTTGCGGGATACAGTGCATTGTTTACAACACTTTCCAAATCACTTCAGGATGACATCATCAACAGAACTGAACAAAGAGGATTCTAAGACGGATATTTTCCAATATATCCAGGTTGTGAAAGGATTTATATTGATGAACAACGATTACTTAAATACAAAGGGCAGGATATTTGACATCCAGCGTTTCTCGGTTCATGACGGACCCGGTGTAAGAACTATTGTGTTCCTCAAAGGATGTTTCCTCAGGTGCAAATGGTGCTGCAACCCCGAATCCCAGAATTTCGATATTGAAACCATGACCGTTGACGGTAAGGAAAAAATTATCGGACGTGATGTAACCGTGGCAGAGGTTATGGAAGAGATTGAGAAGGATAGGATTTATTATCGTCGCAGCGGCGGCGGGGTGACCCTTTCCGGCGGTGAATCTTTAAGACAACCGGAATTTGCGGCGGCACTTCTCAGGGCCTGTCAGGAAAAGGGAATAAACACAGCGGTTGAATCAACAGGTTGTGCAGGGTTTGACAAAATCCAGAAACTGCTTCCGTATCTTGACCTTTATCTTATGGATATAAAGCACATAAACAGCGAAAAACATAAAAAATTCACAAGCCAACCCAATGAGCTTATTCTTGAAAATGCAAGAAAGATTGCGGCAGAGGCAAAAAAACTTATCATAAGAGTGCCGGTTATTCCTACATTCAATGATACCGAGGATGAGATAAGAGATATAGCAAGATTTGCGAAGGGGCTTCCCAATGTTGACGAACTTCACCTTTTGCCATATCACCGTCTTGGTGAGGATAAGTACAAGGGACTTGGCAGAACATATGAGCTTCACGGAATAGATTTGATTCCGGAAAGCCACATTGAAAGACTTAAAAAAGTAGTAGAAGAACAAGGACTTAATTGTCAGATAGGAGGATAAAGACCATGGCAGACATTATGGATTTTTCAGACAGAATGAGAATTATTCAGGAACTGGTGCCCGGCAAACAGATTACGCTTGCCCATATAATTGCCAACCCGGACAGAATTCTCTACAAAAAGCTGGGTCTTGACCCTGCTATTGATTACTCAAAGGCAGCTATTGGTATTGTAACAATGTCCCCTGCAGAAACTGCCATTATTGCGGCAGACATTGCAATCAAGGCGTCAGG
>JAZRNA010000072.1:0-7505 GCA_045647945.1 Clostridia bacterium | reverse complement strand
ATTTTGTCAGCAAGTTCATCACTCTGTGTAATAAGCATACCGCCCTCACCGCATGTCATATGCTTTGAACTCTGAAAACTAAAACTTGAAATATCACCAAGAGTACCAACCATCTTACCCTTGTATTTGCCAAGGAAACACTGAGCATCGTCTTCAATTACTGCAAGACCATGTTTCTTTGCAACAGCATTGATTGCATCAAAATCAGGTGCAAGACCAAAGAGAGAAACTGCAACGATAGCCTTTGTTCTTGGTGTAATGCATTTTTCAATAGCTTCAGCAGTAATCACAAAAGTTTCAGGGTCAACATCTGCAAAAACAGGTGTTGCGTTTGCATGAAGAACGCCGTATGTTGTACTTGACATTGTAAGCGGGGGAACAATAACTTCGTCTCCCAAACCTACGCCAACAGCCTCAAGTGCAATATGTAATGTAGCTGTTCCGTTACAAAAAGCAATAGCATAGTTGCTGTCAAACTTTTCAGCAAATGCTTCCTCAAGACGTCTTGTCATCTTGCTGTTTGCAGATGTGCGGAAGTTCATGCTCAATACTTCTTCAACGTATTGTCTTTCTTTTTCACCAATTCTTTGAATAACACTCATTTTTGGTACCTCCAGAATAATAATATTTTATGTTCATTTTTATTATATTTTATCACCGTAGGTATCTATTTACAAGTGAACATTTAAAGCAAAAACTCTCAGAATATGAGTTGTGTGTTCATAAATTATCCAAAAATATAACTTAAATCTTCTTGTTTTGCTATTTTTTTATAATGTGGCAGCGTCAACACAATCCCTCTTATTAGTAAATAGCTGTGCTAAAACTACAATTGCTACTAAAACAATACCTAAGATATCAGTAATAACCCCCGGGTAAATAAGCATTAATCCTCCTGCCAGGCTGATAATACGCTGATACCATGGCATATGATGCATCAGATATCCCTGTAGTGCAACAGAGACAGCGAATATTCCAACAAAAGATGTCACACATATAAGGACTACTTCCCACATTGTTGTGTCAATGAATAACATTGCAGGGTTAAGAGCAAACACATAGGGAACTATAAACGCACCGATTGCCAGTTTTGTAGCTGTGAATGCCGTCTTCATAGGATTAGCCTGAGCAATAGCAGCACCAGCATATGCTGCAAGAGCAACTGGCGGTGTCAAGTCTGCAACAATACCAAAATAGAAAACAAAGAAATGTGCCGCAATAGCAGGAACACCCATTCTTATCAATATCGGTGCACATGTTGCAGCCATGATACAATAGTTTGCTGTTGTAGGAACACCCATACCCAGTACTATACAACATAGCATTGTCAAAAATAAAGCTATTATAATCTGGTCTCCAGCCAAAGTTACGATTCCGTTAATCATCATATTAGCAAGGCCTGTCATGGTTATTGTGCCTGCAATTATACCTGCAACACCGCATGCCGCAGCAACAGTAATCATTCCCTGACCGCCTGCAGCAAGAGCTTCCCAAATCTTTTTGGGGGTAATACGGCTTTTCTTATTAAAAAGGCTGACCACAATAGCTACTATTATTGCGATTGCGGCTGCATACTGTATTGAACGCTGGCTTGTTCCTACGAGATAAATAAGAATTATCAGCGGGAGCAAAAGATACGTTTGTTTGAGAAGTGGAATCAGTCTCGGAAGTTCTTCCTTTGTGAGACCACGCAGTCCCTCTTTTTTTGCCTCAAAATGTACCGCAATAAAAATACCTGCAAAATACAGAACAGCGGGCAAAATTGCACGCAACACAATATTGCTGTATGGAACGCCCACATAATCGGCCATAAGGAATGCGGCAGCACCCATAATTGGGGGCATTATCTGTCCACCAGTAGATGCAGAAGCCTCTGCTGCAGCCGCAAATTCCGGTTTATATCCTGTCTTTTTCATCAAAGGAATAGTGACAGAACCCGAACCTACTGTATTGGCAACTGATGAACCTGATACCATTCCTTCCATGGCACTGGCAACAACTGCAACTTTCGCAGGACCACCTGAAAAGCCACCTACAACGGCGTTTGATATTTTAATGAAGAAATCAGCAATTCCTGTTCTTTCGAGAAATGCACCAAAAATAATGAAAACAACAATAAACTTGGAGCAGACATTGATGGGTGTAGATAAAATACCTTCTTTGCTATAAAAAAGGTAATGAATAGTATAATTGAGTTTTCCCCACAAGGTAGGATTGGATAATCCCGCCGTAAGTGCGTAGATGATAAAGCAACCTGCTACAATCACTATAGGCAAACCAACACTACGTCTGCAAACCTCTATCAAAGAAATAGTACCAACTATACCTATCACTATCTGATACCATTCAAACTTGCTGCCCTGTTGGATTATTGCAACGGCATTTGCAGAATAATACAAAAACGCTGCTGTACCACAAAGCATGAGAACAATATCATACCATGGCATAAAGTTCACCTTTTGGCGACCTTTTCTTGCTGGGTAAACTATGTAACCTAAAAATACAATAAAAGCCACAAAAGAAGTCAGCCTCAACTCCTCAAGCCAGCTTGCAAACAAGGTTACATAAAGACAAAATAAAGAAAAGACGGCAAGCACACAAGTAACTGCAATTTTATGCTTACCCTCCCATACACGGGTATTTGACTCCCTGTCAAATTTTTTCATTACGGATTCTAAATCCATGGGTTCCTGAATATCAGCAACCTTTTTTTTGCTGAAAAATGCCATAATGCCTCCTAAGTATATACCGAAAAAATAGCTGCGGCGAAACTTCGTCGCAGCTAATATTTTCTTTTATTGCTGATTTTACTGAACTTCTACCTCAACGCCTTTTTCAGCAAAGTATTTGGCTGCACCTGCATGGAACGGAACTGTCATACCGCTTGTTGCGTTTTCTATGCTAAGTTCAGCGCCTTTACCGTTTTCTGCAGTAATTGCATCAATATTGTTGAAAATTGCAGATGTAAGGTTGTAAACATCTTCTTCTGATGCATCCGCATTTACAATCAAGGTTGCCTTAACCGTAACTGTCTTCACATCTTCGGTTTGTCCCGCATATGTTCCTGCTGGTACATTGTATACTGTATAGAAAGGACATTCAGCCATCATTTTTTCTGCAACTGCACCATCTATAGGAACAAGATATGCACTATTTGTTGTGCACAATTCTGTAATTGCAGGGGTAGGAGCGCCTGCTACAATAAATGCAGCATCGATTTTTCCGTCCTTAAGTGCATCGGCACTGTCAGCAAAAGACTGATACTGTGCCTTGATATCCGCCTCGGTAAGACCTGCTGCAGCAAGAACATCCATGGCATTGAAGTAAACACCTGAACCAGGAGCACCGATAGAAACTGATTTACCCTTGAGGTCTGCAACAGACTTGATAGCAGGGTCCATTGTCACAAGCTGTACTGCCTCTGCGTAGAGACCTGCAACTGTGCGGAAAGACTCAATCTTTCCTTCTGTTTCAAAAGAACGGGTTCCTTCCCATGCATAAGCCATAACATCTGACTGAACTGTTCCCAACTGGTAGTTGCCAGCATCGATTCCCTGAATATTAGCCTTGGAACCATCTGTAGAAACAACAGTAACATTCACACCTGCATTATTGGTGATATACTGACCAAGAACACCGCCGTAACCATAATATGTACCTGATGTACCACCTGTACCCATTGTCATCTTTGTTCCTGCACCGCCACAAGCTGCAAGGGCAAGAACCATTGACAAAGCCAAAATAATTGAAATAATTTTTTTCATAGAACTTTCCTCCTATTTTTGAATACGTTCAAATATATATTATAGTAAAGTATACTACATATTTTTAAATTTTTCAAGGCTTATTTGTATTTTTAAACAATTTTGGTGCTCCAGTCCGAAACATCCCAGATTTCATCCACCACTCCTGTATAAAAGTCGCTCTCATGGCAAACCAGCAAAACAGTACCTTTAAACTCTTTGATTGCTCGGGCAAGTTCTTCTTTTGCTGCCACATCAAGGTGGTTTGTAGGCTCGTCAAGAACCAGTAAATTGGCGGGGTTCTGCATTATCTTGCAAAGACGCACTTTTGCATTCTCTCCTCCTGACAAAACACGCATCTGAGTGGTTATGTGTTCGGTTGTGAGACCGCATTTTGCAAGTGCTGCACGTGCCTCGGCATTGGTAAGTGACGGGAACTCATCCCAGAATTCCTGCAGGGCGGTTTTATCCGACACACTCTCCTCCTGCTCAAAATATCCCACATTCATAAACTGGTCATGCTGTATTTCACCCTCAATGGGAGGAATGATTTTTAACAAAGTTTTGAGTAATGTAGATTTCCCAAGGCCGTTTACACCTTTGATAGCAATCTTCTGATTGCGTTCAATGACAACATCTATTTTTCTGGTCAAAGGAGAGTCATAACCTATAACCATATCCTTTGCAGAAATCACAACTCTGCCCGGAGCCCTGTCGTTTTTAAACGAAAATGTAGGTTTAATCTTTTCAGGGGCAATACTAATCCGTTCCATTTTGTCAAGTTCCTTTTGTCTTGAACGTGCCAGAGTTGCTGTTGCAGCTCGCGCCTTATTCTTTGCAACAAACTCCTCAAGGTCTGCAATCTTTTTCTGCTGTTTCTTGTATGCCTGTTCCACTTGTTGCTTTTGCAATTCGTACATCCTCAAAAAGTCTTCATATGTACCCTTATATCGTGTAAGAATTGTATTCTCAAGATGATAAATAACATTTGTTACCTTTGTCAAAAAGGGCATATCGTGGGATACCAGAATAAAAGCGTTTTCATAATTCTGCAAGAATTGAGTAAGCCAGTTTATATGATTTTCGTCAAGGAAGTTGGTAGGCTCATCAAGAATCAGAATCATAGGGTTCTCAAGCAGAACCTTGGCGAGCAGAACCTTTGCCCTTTGTCCTCCGCTGAGTTCTGTCACATCTCTGTCAAGGCCTATTTCGCCGAGGCCCAGACCGTTTGCATACTCAGAAATTTTTGTATCTATGGTATAATACCCTGAAGAGTCCAAAATTTCCTGAAGTTCCCCTACCTCTTCCATCATCTCGTTCATTTCATCCTCTGATGCCTCTGCCATTTTGTCATAAATGTTCAGCATCTCTGCTTCAAGGTCAGAAAGATGCGAAAACGCCCCACGCAAAACATCCATGATTGTCTTGCCTTTTTCAAGGGTAGAATACTGGTCAAGATAACCATAGGTAATATGTTTGCACCATTCCACCTTGCCGTTTTCGGGTTGGAGTTCCCCTGTTATAATCTTCAAAAAGGTGGATTTTCCCTCACCGTTGGCACCGATAAGTCCAATATGTTCACCTTTAAGCAGTCTGAAACTGGCATCCTCCAATATCTGTCTGCCGCCAAAACTGTGGGTTATATTTTCTGCATTAAGTATACTCATTTTTATCTCCGTTTTAAGTGTAATAAATATTAATGAAGTTATTATACTATCTTTTCTTCTTTTTTTCAATAAAAATAATTTAATATTTTCTTGTTTTTGTTGTTGACACCATACCTCTTTTGTGATAAAATATATGAAAATGTCAGAAAGGAAACCCTCATGAACTGTATTTTAAAGAACGCAAAAGTTTATATAAATAACGCATTCACAGAGAAGGATATATTCATTGTTGACGGCACAGTCACCCTTGAATGTAGTCCTCTTTTTTTTGATTTTCAGGTTATTCCATTTGACGGCAAATATATTTTCCCCGGTTTTACAGATGTTCATGTTCATCTGAGAGAGCCGGGTTTTTTGTATAAAGAAGATATCAGCACAGGAACCAAGGCTTCGGCCCGTGGCGGATACACCTCGGTGTGTTCAATGCCCAATCTCAATCCTCCACCCGATTCTTTGGAGAACCTAAACGTCCAGCTTGATGCAATAAAGAATAAAGCAGTTATCAATGTTTATCCCTTTGGTACGATTACCAAAGGCAGTCAAGGCAATGAATTATCCGATATGGATGACATTGCGGATAAGGTTATTGGCTTTTCGGATGACGGTCGTGGTGTACAAAGTGATGAAATGATGCGTCAGGCGATGATAAAAGCCAAATCTTTGGGAAAGATAATTTCAGCACACTGCGAAGATAATTCACTGCTTAACGGCGGTTATATCCATGATGGCGAATACGCAAAACAAAACGGTCACAAAGGCATCTGTTCCATGAGCGAATGGGGACAGATTAAACGTGACCTGGAATTGGTACGTGAAACAGGTTGCAGCTATCATGTGTGCCACATTTCCACAAAAGAAAGTGTGGAACTTATCCGTCAGGCAAAAAAAGAAGGTCTTGACGTAACCTGTGAGACAGCTCCCCACTATCTTGTTTTATCGGACAAAGATTTGCAAGAAGACGGGCGGTTTAAAATGAACCCTCCTCTGCGTTCAGAAGCCGACAGACTGGCTCTTATTGAGGGGATATGCGACGGTACCATTGATATGATAGCAACCGACCATGCACCCCACTCTTTTGAGGAAAAAAACAAAGGCTTAAAAGACAGCCTTATGGGAATTGTGGGAATTGAAACCGCATTCCCCATACTTTACACAAATCTTGTAAAAACAAAAACAATCTCATTGGAAAGACTTATAGAACTTTTGCATGACAATCCGTGTAAGCGCTTTGGGATAAATTCCGGCATAAAAGACGGACAGTTGGCAAATCTAACAGTTTTTGACCTTGATTGTTCTTATAAAATAGATTCAAAAGACTTCCTGTCCAAAGGAAAAGCCACCCCCTTTGATGGTGCTACTGTCTTTGGGAAATGTCTTATGACAATTGCAAAGGGCGAAATTGCTTGGCAGGAAACAAAAGAATTTTAGGAGGAAAAGGAAAAATGGCAAAAAGAACAGATTTAAAGAAAATACTCATTATAGGCTCCGGTCCTATCGTAATCGGTCAGGCAGCAGAGTTTGACTATGCAGGAACTCAGGCATGTCTCGCTCTTAAAGAAGAAGGTTATGAGGTTATTCTTGCAAACTCCAACCCCGCAACAATCATGACTGACACAACTATTGCAGACAAGGTTTATATGGAGCCTTTGACACTGGAATACATCGCAAAGATTATCCGTCATGAACGTCCTGATGCTATCGTTCCCGGTATTGGCGGACAGACAGGTCTTAACCTTGCTATGCAGCTTGAGAAAAAAGGTGTTCTTAAGGAATGTGAGGTTGAACTTCTTGGCACAAAGAGCGAAAGTATTGAACGTGCCGAAGACCGTGAACTGTTTAAAGAACTTTGCCAGTCTATCGGCGAACCTGTAATCCCCTCTGAAATAACATATTCTCTTGAAGAGGCAAAACAGGCTGCTGAAAAAATCGGTTATCCCGTTGTTCTTCGTCCCGCTTTCACCCTTGGAGGAACAGGTGGCGGATTTGCATACAATGAAGAAGAACTTATCGAGGTTGGTACAAACGCTTTCAAACTTTCACCTGTTTCACAGGTTCTTGTTGAAAAGAGTGTTAAAGGTTATAAAGAAATCGAGTT
>JAZRNA010000071.1:0-5936 GCA_045647945.1 Clostridia bacterium | reverse complement strand
GCTTTGAGAACAGACTTTTTATATATTCAAAATAGCTTTTTCCATGATAAAATTAGGATAAGGTGTTTGTTTTTATGGGAAGATTTCATCTGAAGAACAGGTATTTAGGGATTTTTGATATTGCATTATGCTTTGCGGGATATTTTGCAGTGTTTTTGGTAGTGTGTCCTTTTTCGACCACATTTAGCAGGTTTGTCCAGGGAATTGGAACTGTAGGTATTACTGCTGCTATTTATTGCGTTTGCCTTGCGTGCTTTAAAATTTATAATATAAACTGGGTATATGCGGCTACAAGGGAATATCTGAGACTTATAAGTGCTTGTGTTGGTGCGGGCGTTGTAAGTGTTTGTGCTGAACTTATTGTGCCAAATAGTTCTGTATTTGTTAAACTGAATATTACTGCTAATATTTTTATTATTGTTTGTATATGCTCTTTGAGGTTTGCCTTGAGGATACTCTATAATTTATTCAAAACAAAAAGCAACGTTGGTGAAAAGAGAGTCCTTGTCATTGGTGCAGGTCAGCTTGCCATGGCACTTTTGAGAGATGTTCGTCGCAATGAGAGCCTTAATTATCAAATCGTAGGGCTTATTGATGATGATCCGGGAAAAAGAAATATGCAAATGCATGGTGCAAAGGTTTTGGGTAATCGAAATGATATACAACGTATTTGCGAAAGCATGAGTATTGAAGAGATAATTTTTGCTATTTATGCACTTGACCCCAAGGAAAAGACAAAAATTCTTGATATTTGCAGCAAAACGGGCAAAAAGGTTAAAATTCTTCATGGGTTTGAATCCAATCTTGATGATACAAACGGTGTTAACCGTTTCCGTGACATTGATATTGAGGATTTGCTTGAACGTGAACCCATTAAACTTGATAATCATCTTATACAAAAAGACATTTTTGACAAAGTTGTGCTTGTTACAGGTGCAGGAGGTTCAATAGGTTCTGAGCTTTGCCGACAGATTATAAAATACAATCCCGAAAGATTGGTTATTCTGGATATATACGAAAACACTACATATGATTTGCAGAATGAACTCGAGGATGAGTACCCCAATCAAAATATATCCACATTAATTGCATCTGTTCGTGATAAAAAAAGACTTGACTCCATTTTTGAAGAGTACAAGCCGGATGTTGTCTTCCATGCAGCAGCACATAAGCATGTGCCGCTGATGGAAGACAGTCCCTGTGAGGCAATCAAAAATAATGTTTTGGGGACATATAACGCTGCACTTTGTGCAAAAGAATATGGCGTAAAGAGGTTTGTACTTATATCCACGGATAAGGCGGTTAATCCTACAAATATCATGGGTGCCAGCAAAAGAATGTGCGAAATGATAATCCAGACAATGCAAAAATGTGGCACGACAGAGTTTGTTGCGGTCAGATTCGGAAATGTACTGGGTTCTAATGGTTCGGTAATTCCACGTTTCAAAAAACAGATTGAGAAAGGCGGACCTGTTACAGTTACCCATCCTGAGATTACGCGATTCTTTATGACAATTCCTGAGGCGGCTCAGCTTGTGTTGCAGGCTGCGGCATATGCAAAGGGCGGGGAAATCTTTGTGCTTGATATGGGACAACCCGTAAAAATTTATGACCTTGCCAAAAAGATGATAAGACTTTCGGGATTCAGACCTGATGAGGATATAAAAATCAAATTTACAGGATTGCGTGCAGGAGAAAAGTTGTATGAGGAACTCCTAATGAATGAAGAGGGGTTGGAGGAGACAAAGCATAGTAAAATTTTTGTAGGAAAACCTGGCGACCTGGAAATGGAAGATATTGAGGAAAAATTAGATAGACTGAAAAGTGTTCTTGATGATGATGGCGATGAAGTGAAGAGAATTGTGGCTGAGGTTGTGCCTACATATGAAGTGTATAAAAAGTAACTTTTTTTGATAAAAGATTGCAAAATATCTTGACTTTAATGTTTTGATCTGTTAAAATGAAATAACCATAATAAATAAAAGGCGTTTGAGCAGAAACAAGTAGGGTTTGCATTAGTCTGGAGAGAGTTGTCGGTTGCTGCGAGACAATGATGAGGGCATATCTGAATACATTCTGTGAGCTGTGCACCGAAAGGAAACAAGTAGGCTGCAACGGGAGTTCCCGTTATAGAACAAGGGTATTTGTTGATACCTGATAAGGCCAGAGCTGCAAGGCTTTGGTGAACTGAGGTGGTACCACGGGAATTTCTCGTCCTCTGACAAAATTTAGAGGGCGGGTTTTTTTTGTACCTTTGCCCAGAAACAGAAAGGATGTTTTTTATGGGTATTAAGATTGGTTTGTTGGTTGTTTTCTTTGCAGTTATGATTGCAGTAGGGCTTTATTGCAGGAAAAACTCAACGGATGTTAATGGCTTTGTTTTGGGCGGTCGTTCTGTGGGACCATGGCTTACAGCTTTTGCATATGGTACTTCATATTTTTCGGCGGTTATTTTTGTGGGATATGCTGGTCAGTTTGGCTGGAAGTTTGGTATAGCGTCTACTTGGATTGGAATTGGTAACGCTGTTTTGGGCTCGCTTATGGCTTGGATAGTTCTGGGTCGTCGTACGCGTCTTATGACCCAGCATCTTGAAACTGCAACAATGCCTGAATTTTTTGGCAAAAGATACAAGAGTACTTCTCTTAAAATTGCGGCAGCGGTGATTATTTTTATATTCCTGATTCCCTATACAGCTTCGCTTTACAACGGCCTTTCAAGACTTTTTGATATGGCGTTTGGAAGTTATATTTCATATGAAACATGTGTTATAGTTATGGCTGTGCTTACTGGAGTTTATGTTATTGCTGGCGGATATATGGCAACAGCTATAAATGATTTCATCCAGGGTGTTATAATGATTATTGGCATTGTGGCGGTTGTTGCAGCAGTTCTGTCTCAAAATGGAGGATTTATAGAATCCCTTAATGGTCTAGCTAATATTTCGACTGAGGGGGCGGCTCCTGGAGTATTTAACTCATTCTTTGGACCTGACCCAATGGGACTGTTGTTTGTTGTAATCCTTACATCCCTTGGCACATGGGGACTGCCTCAAATGCTCCAAAAATTTTACGCAATTAAAAGTGAAAAGGATATCAATAAAGGAACTATTATATCAACGGTTTTTGCTGTTATTGTTGCGGGAGGATGCTATTTCCTTGGCGGATTTGGCAGACTCTTCACTGATAAATTGACCTTCCTTGCAGATGGCTCTATCGAAGGTGGATTTGATGCAATTATTCCTACCATGCTTTCCGGACTTCCGGATATACTTGTGGCAATTGTTATTATACTGGTGCTTTCAGCATCAATGTCAACACTTTCTTCCCTTGTTCTTGCATCAAGTTCAACACTTACTCTTGATTTGTTAAAAGGTCACGTTATAAAGAACATGACAGAGAGAAAGCAAGTTTTTGTAATGAGAGTGTTGATAGTTGTATTTATTGCGATATCTGCTTATATTGCGATAAATAAGGACAAATTAAGTGCCATTGCGGATATGATGGGAATTTCATGGGGTGCTTTGGCTGGGGCTTTTCTTGCACCATTTTTATATGGCTTGTATTGGAAAAAAACTACAAAAATATCAGTGTGGGCAAGCTTTATTGTTGGTGTGGTATTGATGATTTTGAACATGTTATTTCGCAGTTCATTCCCCACTGTTTTGCAATCACCCATCAACAGCGGGGTGGTTGTGATGTTGGCAGGTCTGGTGATTGTTCCTGTGGTAAGCTGGATTACACCCAAGCTCAATAAAGCGGATACTGAAGTTATGTTTGATTGTTATAAAAAAGAAGTGGTTGTTCAGGCAAAGGAGTCTTTGGGGAACAATTAAGAGTGATTATTACACGGTGTACACCGTGAGAAATAGAGGTGCATTATGCCGATTACAGAAATTTTACAAAAGAATGCGGATTTTTATCCAAACGATGTGAGTCTTATTGAGATAAATCCAACTAATGAAAATCAGTCCAGAATGACATGGCGTGAGTATTCACTTATTGAGGCAAATCCCAACGAGGCGTACAGAAAAGAGATAACATGGAGTGAGTTCAACAAACGTGCCAACAGATTTGCAAACTTTTTGCTGTCCAGAGGAATAAAAAAAGGCGACAAGGTTGCAATTTTGCTTATGAATTGCATTGAGTGGCTGCCTATTTATTTTGGTGCTCTCAAGACTGGTGCATTGGCTGTACCCCTCAACTATCGTTATGCATCGGACGAAATCAAATACTGTCTGGAACTTGCAGATGCAGATGTTCTTATATTTGGTCCTGAATTTACCGGTCGTGTAGAACAGATTTGCTCAAGGGTGAAAAAAGTTAAGATGTGGCTCTATCATGGTGAGGACTGTCCTACATTTGCAGAAAGTTATGATAATTTGATGGCCTATGCATCATCAAAAAACCCACAGGTAAAGCTGACTGATGACGACGACGGTGCTATTTATTTTTCATCAGGCACAACGGGATTTCCTAAAGCGATTATACATAAACACAAAAGTCTTGTTCATGCCGCTATGACAGAACAAAACCATCATTCACAAACAAAAGACGATGTGTTTTTGTGTATCCCGCCGCTTTATCATACCGGAGCAAAAATGCACTGGTTTGGTAGCTTTTTGGTTGGTGGCAAGGCCGTTATTCTCAAAGGAATAAAGCCTGAATGGATTCTCAAAGCGGTTTCGGAAGAACAGTGTTCAATAGTATGGTTGCTGGTTCCGTGGGCACAGGATATCCTTGATGCAGTTGAACGAGGCGATATCAATCTTGAAGATTACAATCTCAGTCAATGGAGACTTATGCACATCGGTGCACAGCCTGTTCCGCCAAGTCTTATAAAACGCTGGAAGAAATACTTCCCCAATCATGCATATGATACAAATTACGGGCTTTCCGAATCAATAGGGCCGGGATGTGTGCACCTTGGCGTTGAGAACGAGCATAAGGTTGGTGCAATAGGTAAGGCAGGCTTTGGCTGGGAAGTAAAGATTGTGGACGAGACAGGAAAAACCGTTGAAAAAGGCGATGTAGGCGAACTTGCTGTAAAAGGTCCAGGTGTGATGACTGCGTACTATAAAGACGAAAAAGCAACTGCTGAGGTGCTGAAAGACGGATGGCTGTACACGGGTGATATGGCGTCTGAGGATAAGGATGGATTTATATATCTTGTTGACCGTAAGAAGGATGTTATTATTTCAGGTGGCGAGAATATTTATCCGGTGCAGATTGAGGATTTTTTGAGGAAATACGATAAAATAAGCGATGTTGCTGTTATTGGTTTGCCAGATGCCAGACTTGGCGAGATTGCAACTGCTATTATTCAAATCAAGGACGGGATGGATGCAACAGAAGAGGAAATCAATGATTTCTGCATGGAGCTTCCCAGATACAAAAGACCTCACAAGGTGATTTTTGCAGATGTTCCAAGAAACCCAACGGGCAAAATTGAAAAACCCAAACTAAGACAAATTTACTGCGGTGACAGCGTTGTTGCACAGCAAAATGAGATAAAGTAGTTGTAAATTTTTTTTGAAAGGAATACATATACCATGAAGAAGTTATTAATCGGTAATGCCGCTGTGGCACGGGGTGCTTATGAAGCAGGGGTAAATGTGGTTGCCTCATATCCCGGTACACCAAGCACAGAAATAACAGAAGAAATAGTAAAATTTGAAGAAATATATGCGGAATGGTCGCCAAATGAAAAGGTTGCCGCAGAGGTTGCCATCGGTGCGTCAATTGCAGGTGCTAGAGCAATGAGCTGCATGAAGCACGTTGGACTTAATGTCATGGCAGACCCTGTGTTTACAGTAAGCTATACGGGTGTAAATGGTGGTCTTGTGCTATGCGTTGCGGATGACCCGGGAATGCATTCTTCACAGAACGAGCAGGATTCAAGACATTATGCAAAAGCGTCAAAAATAATGATGCTTGAG
>JAZRNA010000070.1:0-6090 GCA_045647945.1 Clostridia bacterium | reverse complement strand
GTATATCCACGCTCCAAGATTGCCTGCATATGTTCTTCAAAAAGCTCGGGGGTTATATTTGCTCCTATGGTTTCCTCCGGGTACTCTTCCACAATGTTATGGTACATAAGCACAGGCACAATCTGACTCCCAAAATCTTCCTCTGCAAAGCATATATTTACATTAAGAAATGTCAGAACAGCAACAACTACCAGTGCTATTCTCCTTATCCTCAGGTTCATTTTGTATCCTCCTGAAATTTCTATCAAATCATTCAAACGTCTTTGTTATAACATCCACAAGCTGGTCATTGCTGTCGGTTTTAGTAAGCTGATTTATTATACTTTCCGTGACCTCAGCGGTGTTTTGTGAGCTGTACGCCTTGCGTATGCTCCATATTGCCTCCAATTCCTTCTGGTCAAGGAGCAATTCCTCCTTGCGTGTGCCCGACTTGGCAATGTCTATTGCAGGGAAAACACGCTTTTCCTGAAGTTTTCTGTCAAGGTGCACCTCCATATTTCCCGTACCCTTGAATTCCTCAAATATGACATCATCCATACGGCTGCCCGTCTCAACCAAGGCTGTCGCCAGTATGGTAAGGCTTCCGCCGTCCTCAATATTTCTTGCTGCACCGAAAAATCTTTTGGGTTTGTAAAGTGCACCAGGATCAAGTCCCCCCGAAAGGGTTCTGCCAGAGGGCATAACCGTCAAATTATATGCTCTTGCAAGACGGGTAATACTGTCAAGAAGAATCACCACATCTTTTTTATGCTCTACAAGACGTTTTGCACGTTCAAGTACAATTTCTGCCACTTTAGTATGGTTTGAAGGTTCTTCATCAAAGGTTGAGTATATTACATCACCCTTTATGCTTCTTTGCATATCAGTTACTTCCTCTGGTCTCTCATCAATAAGAAGTACTATCAGGTGTGCATCGGGATTGTTCTCAGAGATGCTGTTTGCAATACTTTTCAAAAGTGTTGTTTTGCCCGCTTTTGGCGGTGCAACAATTATTCCTCTCTGACCCTTTCCAATGGGTGCTACCAAGTCAATCATACGCATTGAAAAGTCATTTCTGCCCCGCTCCAGTTTGATTCTCTCTGTAGGGTATACAGGTGTAAGGTCATCAAAAGCCTTGCGTCTTATTGAAACATCCACCTTGTCACCATTTACCGTCTGAACATAAAGAAGTGCCTGATAACGTTCTCCCTCATGCTGCATCCTGGTATTGCCCACTATATAATCACCTGTCTTAAGGTTGAACCGTCTTATCTGATTTGATGATACGTATACATCATTCTCGCCGGATTGATAATTGTCACTTCTCAAAAAACCATATCCATCAGCCAGAACCTCTAAAACACCACTCATAAGGTTGGTTCTGCGAACAGGGTCAGAGTATACAATCTCGCCAGCGACTGATGGTTCGTTGTCAGTATTCTTTTCTTCCTTCTTTTCCGCGGAAACCTCCCCTATAATCTTCTCAACAAGCTCGTCTTTCTTTAGTTTTGATATATTTTTAATGCCATTTTTCTTGGCAATTTCCTGCAAATCCTTTATTTTCATTGTTTGCAACTCATTCTTAGTCAACTTTTCTACCTCCGTCAATAAAATTCAGTACTACATTATTTTGATACATTTCCGATGCAAACATAGATTTGTCTATTTCTCTCATTATCTTGCTGTCAGCATTAATTGGTGCAACAACAACCATCAACGCAAAAGCTATATACAATACCACAACCCCTGCCAGTCCGCCAAGCAACATTCCTCCAAAACGATTGAACTGTTTTATAACAGGAAGTTTGGTAAAGATATTCAGTAAATTTCCTACCACTTTGATTATGATTTTAAACAATATAACAACAAGCACAAATGCCAGAATATCTATTATAAGTTGTGCAATAGAACCCGATATGCCCTCAGCAGCACTTTCTAATCCATTGCCAAGGTACTTGGATAAAACCCCAAAAACACCATCTTGAGGCATCTGAATGCTTTCCGATACATAATTCTTGTTTATTATTTCCTTAAGATATGGATAAAGAGGGGTCTTCAGCAAAAAGCCTGATACAACCGGATAGAACAAAAATGATAATATGAATGAAATTATGTAAGAAACTATGTTAATCAAAGACTTCATAAATCCTGCTTTATATCCTATTATCACAAAAAGCACCACAACCCCGATTACCAAAGCGTCTGCTAACATAACCCATCTCTCCTTAATTAATTTACTTTCAAAATTTCTGCACTACTTCCGCCCAAAGACAAAAACTTGTCCCTTCCAGCAAATAATTTTATTTCTTTTACATCCCGACTGATTTCTGTTTCGCTTTTAATCTTGCCCGATGGCGTCACCCGGGTTACGCCCTTTTGGGTGACTGCAATTATACATTCGCCATTTACATCAAAATCTGTTATTCTGCTGTCTGCCTCATATTTGCCACGAAGCTTGCCCTTTGCCGAATAACTTTCAAGGACAGTATTATTAAGTCCACTGTCAAAGGCAAATACCATATTTCCAGGGGTATCTATATTGCAATCTACAGGAACTCTGCCATCAAAGTCAACTGCAAAGTCCTTTTTTCCACTACGTTTAAATCCATAAACTCCGCCTTCAGACACGGCAACAAGACCGCCATTGTCCTTGAAGTTGAGTTTCATAACTATTCCATCAAGTTCAGCGATACAATTCGCCTTTTCAGGAGAACGGGTATCAATCAACATGATACGGCTGTACACTTGTTCCTTATCGGTCATAATTTGGGCTACCGCCAGTTTGTTTTTTGATGCAATATCAATATCCCCTATATATCCTGTTCCGCTGTACCACTTGAATATATCTTTGCCGTTCTTGTCAAACATCCTGACAACACCCTTATATCCGAGTTCGTCGGTTGCCACTGCCACATAACCATTTTTATTCAGCTTTGCTGATAATATTTCCCTTTCGGTTTTGATTTGTGTGATAATTTTGTCCCTTTCATATACATTCACTGTTGTACCGTTTATATCAGCCAGCATAATATAATCATTTTTTGTTATCACAACAGGAAATGTGGTGGGAGCTATGATGCTCCAGTTTTCCCTTCCGCCATCATCAACCGCACGGATTCCGTCACTGCTGACCAAAAGCATCTCTTTGCCGGCAACCTGCAGACTGTAGTTAATTCCTGTCTGCAAGTTCAGTTTAACCGTATCCGGTTTGAGAATAAACTTCTGCACTTCCGGGTTTGAAAAAACCATAACAGCTATCACCACAAAAACAATGATAACCGCCACGACCCTTTTTTTATTCAAAAAACCCTTAACTTTCACCATCACCACTCCAAAACTTTTGTATCATAAAACACTTTATACAAAAACAGTCCCTCAGGCGGTGCCGTCATCCCTGCACCACATCTGTCACAATTTGCAATAATTTCGCGGATATCCTCACTCTTTTTCCTGCCTGTCCCTACCTCTACTAAGGTTCCGGATATAATCCGAACCATGTTATAAAGAAAAGCGTCTGCCTCCACCTCTATCTCAATCTGTTCCTGCCACTCACAGCTTTCACGCACCACGCAGTCACGGATGGTTCTTACCGTTGTTTTTTGGGAACCTCCAGCAGCCATGAATGCCGAAAAGTCATGTGTCCCGCAAAAATACTTTGCTGCCTTTTTCATTTCTTCAATATCAAGCTTGTATGGCACATGCCAACTGTATTTTGATGTAAAGGGGTTTTGTATATTTGAATTCCAAATCTTATAGATATACCGCTTTCCATTTGATGAAAAACGGGCGTTAAAATCTTCATCAACTTCTTTTGCCCCAACTGCTGCAATATCATCTTCACCCAGATGAGTGTTTATTGCATAGGGAATTCTGTCATCAGGAATTTTTGTATTGCTTTTGAAATTGAACACATATTCAAGAGCATGGACACCTGCATCAGTCCTGCTGCAACCGCAGACTGACACCCTATCGCCGATAATTTCAGAGAGAACCGCTTCCATTCTTTCCTGGACAGTAATACCGTTTTTTTGAATTTGCCAACCATGATAACGGCTGCCATCATACATAATTTTTACCGCTATATTTCTCATACGCCAAACCCTAACATATTCGTCAGTATAACCAATACTGTAAGGCACAATATGGCTGACCAACCTACTATATCACATTTTCCCATTTTAAGTTCGCGGAGGCGTGTTCTGTGTTCTCCCCCGCGGTAGCATCTGCATTCCATTGCCATTGCCAACTCATCAGCTCGTCTAAAGGCACTTACAAAAAGTGGTATCAGAATCGGAATCATAGCCTTTGCACGGCTTAAAAGATTTCCGCTTTCAAAGTCCGCACCTCTTGCAGTCTGTGCCTTTATAATCTTTTCTGTCTCCTCCAGAAGGGTTGGAACAAACCTCAATGCTATAGTCATCATCATGGCAAGCTCATGTGCCGGTACACCTATTTTTTTAAATGGTGAAAGCAAATATTCAATACCATCTGTAAGGGCAATAGGCGACGTTGTAAGTGTCAGAAGAGATGTCCCCAGTACAAGGAAAAACAATCTCAAAACCATAAATATTGCTAGAGTTACACCCTCATAAGTTATGGTCAAAAACGCCCATGACCAAAGCACTCGCCCGTTGGTCAAAAACAAATTAAAAACCGCAGTAATTGCCACAAACAGCATAATCGGTTTCAAGCCCTTGAGAACAAACCCGAAAGGTATGCGTGAACAGAGCACGCACAGAGCTGTAAAAATTGCCAGAATTCCATAGCCAACAAAGCTCTTTATACAAAAGACAACAGCTATGTAGATAATTACACAAAGAATTTTTGTTCTGGGGTCAAGTCTGTGGAGCAGTGAGTTCCCTGGAAAATACTGCCCTAAAGTGATATCCTTAAGCATATTATCAACTCTTTTCCTTTCATCTGTTT
This sequence comes from Clostridia bacterium, assembly GCA_045647945.1. GTDB lineage: Bacteria > Bacillota > Clostridia > Monoglobales > Monoglobaceae > SIG440. The sequence goes on along the minus strand of JAZRNA010000070.1, from coordinate 1,185 downwards.
AGTATCTTTTCAATTTCCGCCTTTGCCATATGCACTGTATATATCCCTTCAGGAAGAGGCATCCCTGCATCCCTTAGTCTGTTGCATACATCAGTAATACGTGGCACCGACAATCCAATCTTTTGCAAATCCTCTGCTCGTTTAAAAATCTCTGAGGTCTTGTCACACATTGCTATGCTTCCCTGATTCATAACCACAATTCTGTCCGCTATTTCAGCAATATCCTCCATGCTGTGAGAAACAAGAACAACAGTAACACCAAGGCGTTTATGCATATCACGTATCTTGCACAAAATCTCGTCTCTTCCTTTGGGGTCAAGACCTGCTGTTGGTTCGTCAAGTATGAGGAGTTTGGGTTCCATGGCAAGTACGCCCGCAATGGCAACTCTCCTTTTTTGTCCACCGGATAGTTCAAAGGGAGATTTGTCCAGAATTTCCGGTTTCAAGCCAACCAAATCCGCCGCAAAATGCACACGCCTTTTAATCTCATCTTCCGAAAGTTTCATGTTTGATGGTCCAAATGCAATATCTTTAAACACGGTCTCTTCAAAAAGCTGATACTCAGGATATTGCATAACAAGTCCGATGCCAAACCTGATTTTCCGCATATCCGCACTCTTTTGGTGGAGCATCTGTCCATCAATTTCCACTGTTCCGCAGCTTGGCTTTATAAGACCCGCCATAAGTTGCACAAGGGTTGACTTCCCTGACCCTGTATGTCCCATAAGCCCCACAAACTCGCCTTTTTTAAGGGTAAGATTTATCTCATTTACTGCTGTTTTTTCAAAGGGTCCTCCGCTCATATAAGTATAACTTACATTACTCATTCTGACCATTTGTGGCACCCCCTCGTGTCTTGAAAACAGACATAATCTCATCCACACACTCATCAATCGTCAAAAGATCGTCCCTGAGTTCAAATCCCGATTTTTTCATGGAGTACAGAAGTTCTGTGGTTTGAGGAACATCAAGTCCTATTTTTTTCAGTTCTTCAACCTGACTGAACACCTCTTTTGGTGTACCCTCCATAACCGCTTCGCCGTGGTCCATAACCACAATTCTGTCCGCAAGGGCAGCTTCCTCCATAAAATGTGTTATCATTATTACAGTTATATTTTCTTCCTGATTAAGCTTTTTGACAGTATTCATAATTTCCTGTCTGCCCACAGGGTCAAGCATAGCAGT
>JAZRNA010000069.1:0-2680 GCA_045647945.1 Clostridia bacterium | reverse complement strand
CAAAGTCTGTCTATATAATAGGCATACACATCTATGGGTGTATGGGGTTCTTCTTCAAACATTCTCAGACAGTCCCAAAGACCTGCATTCCAATGCACAACATCGACATCTTCACCTTTTAATCCTGCATTTTCAAAGTATTCGTTAAAATGCCTCAGAAGAAATGAGGCAAAACGACAATTTTCCTGGGGAAAAATCACGTTAGCCCTCCCCTCAAGGGTTTTTCTTACAGACTGGTCATATCCTCTGCGGATAGAATCACCGATTAACAGCAGATTTTTCATATGCACACTCTCCTTATGTTCCAAAAACAAGATTTTTATTATTTGTACATATCCAGAGTAAGCTTAACAAGCTCTCCTCTCAATTCGTCTTTGAAGTCAGCATATGTCGCATAGTTATTGTTCACCATGTGCCAGAAGTCGTTGTCCAGTTCTTTTGCTGTTTCTGCCAACAACTTTTTGCGTTCTTCCAATGGTCTGTTGTAGTCCTCAAACTGCCACAGCATACCATCACGGTCAACAAACATCAGCTTACGGAGTATCTGTTCAACTTCAAATCTCTTTTGGTTTTTCTCAGAAATTTCAACAACCTTGTCAGTTTCTTCCGTTTCCTTTGCGCCTATGGCACACAAAAATCTTTCTGCCATCAGATGATGTCCGTATTCATTGGGGTGCACCCTGTCTTCACTTACAGGCTTTTCATCAATGTGGCTGAATATAGCATCACGCATATCTATGTACAAAAGTCCGTTTTCTTCTGCTGTTCTCTTTGCAATCTCAGCAAATCCCTGCAAATCTCTGTCAGTATCTGTTTGATTTTCAGTAGGCGAATCATTATATGCGTCAAAAGGTGTGGGCGAACAAATGATAGGTGTCGCCCCTGATTCCTTACAGATTTTGATGATGTTTTTCAAAGAATCAGGGTATGATGCGATAGATTTATTCATTTTTTCAATCTCTGCCGGGTCTTCCGAGCCGTGGCGATTGTATTCCACATCGTTCATACCAAACATAACCACTACATATTTAGGGAACATTTGCAGACAGTCGCAATACATTCTGTCTTTGAGGTTTGCCCCGCTTGCTCTTGAGCCTGATATGCCGCTGTTGTATATGCCGATTTCAAGTTCAGGGTAATTTTTCAAAAAATATTCTGCAACCTCTCTTATCCACATACCGTGCGCGGTGATGCTGTCACCAAAAAAGCTTATTCTGTCGTGTTTATTCAGATTGATTTTCATAACCGTTCCTCCTATTTATACATTTCAAGGGTACGCTTGATGAGTTCTCCGCGTCTTTCATCCAAAAATTCTGCATTTTCGTTGAATGTAACCTGAATCTTCTTTTCCCAGTCAGGCTTGTCGTCAGTCATATAATTTTCAATCCACTTTTTGCGTTCCTCCACAGTTACGCCGTCCATATCCTTGTGCCAGTATTTTTCTATAAACATACATTCACGCAAAATCTGTTCTACATCATATCTTGCCTTGTTTTTTGCGGACATCTCAAAAGTACCGTCTGTGTCAATTACATCAATTGCACCGATTGCATAAAGGAATGACTGTGCCATAAGGTGGTTGCCGTAAGGGTCCATATGTACTCTGTCTATGCTTACGGGTCTGTCCTCCATACATTCCATAAGTACAGTACGCATATCCACAAAAATTAGTCCCTGTTCTTCTGCCACCGCTTCTGCCAGCTTGGCAAACTCAGCAACCTTTGCATCAACACCTTCACGTACAGGATTGGGTCCATCGTTATATTCATCATAAGGTGTAGGACAACAAATGATTGGTGTAGAACCTACACTTTTGGCTTTTGCAATCAAATCATTAAGTGTTTCACGAAATTTCGCAAGTGATTCTTCTAAAACTGTGCTATAACCTATGTCGTTTGCACCAAACATAATTACCGAGTATGCAGGGAAAAGGTTAAGCCACTCTCTGTGCAGTCTGTTTTTGAACTCTATATCATATCCGCGGGTACTGCCGATACCACAGTTGTACATACAAACCTCAAGTTCAGGATAATTTTCTACAAAAAATTCAAAAATCTCTGCAATCCACTTGCCGTCAGCAGTGATGCTGTCGCCCAAAAAACATATTCTATCATGCTTTTTCAACTGTAATTTCATAATATTCCCTCCAAATAACAGATAATAGATAAGAGATAAAAGATAATAGCACAAAAGCGGTACAAAATTGCATTCCCTTTATCTGTTCACTATTATCTATTATCTCTTATCTTAGGCAAGTTGCCTTGCCGCTTTTGGTCGGGGTGACGGGATTTGAACACGCGACCTCTGCGTCCCGAACACAGCGCTCTACCAAACTGAGCCACACCCCGATAACACAGGTGCAGTAATTATCGGGAATTTTTACCTTAACTGCACCTTAATAATTATACCACAAAAACACAATTTGTCAAGGGTTATAAATTCACTTTCTCGCCCTCTGCAAAAATGTTTGTAGCTGTAAAATCATTAACAATACCCTCGTTTACAAACACAGGCATATCGGGGCTTTCGGTATGATTTTCTGTTGTGACGTTGTCAAGAATCAAATTGTTTACAACAGTTCCTTCGCCAACGTAAATAGTCTCCACAGGGTTAATATATTCTCTTCGGAGAAGGTCTGTAATTTTAAGGTTCTTGATGTTTTGTCCTCCCTCCACATATA
>JAZRNA010000068.1:0-16049 GCA_045647945.1 Clostridia bacterium | reverse complement strand
GTTCACTACAAGGACATCAAAATGAACATCATTGACACCCCCGGACACGCTGACTTCAGCGGCGAGGTGGAGCGTATCCTCAAAATGGTAAATGGTGTAATCCTGCTTGTTGACGCAGCAGAGGGTCCCATGCCCCAGACCAGATTCGTTCTCCAAAAAGCATTGGAAATGAAACACAGAATCATTATTGTTGTGAACAAGATTGACCGTCCGGACTCACGCCTTAACGAAATCAGCGACGAAGTTCTGGAACTTCTTCTTGACCTCAACGCCAACGACGAACAGCTTGACAGTCCCATTATCTATTGTTCAGGCCGTGCAGGTACAGCATCACTTAGCCCCACAAAACAGGGCGAGGATTTGACCGTCCTTTTTGAAACCATCAAAAATTATATTCCTGCTCCGGAGGGTGACGAGACAGGTGAACTCCAGATGCTTGTTTCCTCAATCGACTACAATGATTATGTAGGCAGAATTGCCATAGGCAGGGTTGAGCGTGGCAGCCTGAAACAAAACCAAGAGGTTATGGTATGTGACTATCACCAAAAGCACCAGCCATACAAAGCAAAAATCACCAACATCTATCAGATTGACGGTCTGGGCAGAACTGCTGTAGAAACCGCTCAGGTAGGCGATATTGTTTGTTTCTCTGGCATCACCGACATCTCAATCGGCGACACAGTAACGGCAATCACCGCTCCTGAACCATTGCCCTTTGTAAAAATCGGCGAGCCCACCATTGAAATGACCTTTTCCGTAAACGACAGTCCCTTTGCCGGCAGAGAGGGCAAATTTGTAACATCAAGACAACTGAGAGAAAGACTTCACAAAGAACTTCTGAAAGACGTTTCACTCCGTGTAACAGACGGCGAAACCACCGACACCTTCCATGTGGCAGGCAGAGGTGAAATGCACATCTCAATCCTTATTGAGACAATGCGTCGCGAGGGTTATGAATTTGCAGTAAGCACTCCCAAAGTTCTCTACAAAACCATAGACGGCCAACAATATGAACCCATTGAACGACTTCTCATTGACGTTCCTGAAACCTCAATGGGTGCAGTTATGGAAAAAATGGGTGCACGCAAAGGCGAACTCACCCACATGTCACCACAGGGTGATCGTATGCGACTTGAATACCTGATTCCCTCAAGAGGTCTTTTGGGTTATCGCAACGAATTCCTCACCGATACAAAGGGCGAGGGCATTCTTAACTCAGTTTTCTATGAATACCAGCCCTACAAAGGCGACATAACCAGACGCTTTACAGGTTCTCTTATCGCATTTGAAACAGGAGAGACTGTAGGCTACGGACTCTTTAAAGTTCAGGATAGGGGTGCTCTGTTTATTGACCCGGGCACGCCTGTATATGAGGGAATGATTGTGGGTATGAACCCCAAGCTTGAGGATATGGCAGTCAACGTGTGCAAAAAGAAACAGCTCACCAACACCCGTGCATCGGGCAGCGACGAAGCCCTGAAACTTATCCCACCCGTAAGGCTCAGCCTTGAGATGTGTATTGAGTTCCTTGCAGATGACGAACTCCTGGAGGTAACTCCCAAAAATCTTCGTTTGAGAAAACGAATCCTTGATACCCAGCTCCGCCTGAAAGCAAAGGCAAGAGAGAAGAACTAAAGCAGAAAGCATCGGTTGATAATAACCGATGCTTTTTTGTACCGTCCTACAGATTTTCTTTGAAGAATTTTTCCAGTTCAGCTACGGCAACATCCTCGTCCGCTCCCTCTGCCGTCACCCTTACATCATTGCCGCACTTTGCACCCAGAGCCATAACAGCAAAAATCTTTTTTGCATCTGCAGTCTTTTCTCCGCAAACAATTTTTATGTCCGAATTAAATTCCGCAGCCTTTTTTACCAGCAGCCCCGCAGGCCTTGCATGAATCCCAACCTCATCTTTTATCTTATACAAAAACTCTTTCATTTTGCACACATCTCCTTTTGTAAAACTTTACTTTTAAAGTATATTATAACCCAAAAAATTTTTTTATTTCAAATACTTGATTTTTTGATAAATCTGTAGTATACTGGTTTAGTCTTGGAGAGGTGGTCGAGATGGTTTAAGGCGCAGCATTGGAAATGCTGTGTGCGTTTATAGCGTACCGTGGGTTCGAATCCCATCCTCTCCTCCACATCGGAGCTGGCTTGGTCTCGCTCCGATTTTCTTTTAAAAAACAGAAATATATAAATATAAAATCTATAGAGGAGGCTTCAATATGTCCAATATCTGGCACGACATTTCACCCAAAAGAATAAACACCGACGATTTTATCTGTGTGGTTGAGATTTCAAAGGGCAGCAAGAAGAAATATGAGCTTGACAAAGAAACAGGCTATATAATGCTTGACCGAATTCTGCATACATCAACCCACTATCCCGCCAACTACGGTTTCATACCACGCACCTACGGCGACGACAGCGACCCCCTTGATGTTCTTCTTCTGTGTTCTGAACCACTTGAGCCGCTTTCATTGGTGAGGGCATATCCCATAGGCGTGATTTCAATGATAGACAACGGCAGAAACGACGAAAAAATCATTGCAATCCCATTTAGCGACCCAACATACAACCAGTATACGGATATCGACCAGTTGCCCGCACACATCTTTGCAGAGATGCGTCATTTCTTCTCGGTCTACAAAAATTTGGAGAACAAAACCACAGCCGTAAACGAGGTAAGCGGCAGAGAAGCGGCTTTGGAAATAATTGATGCCGCCATATCAAACTATATAGAAAACTTCTGCAAATAAAACCTATCCCCCGACACCTAAGGCGTCGGGGGATTTTTTGCTTATTTTAGGGTATTAAGAAAATCTGCCATAGCCTCTGCCCCATACTTTGCTCCATCTATTGCCTCCGTCAGGGTGTTGCCGCTTGACCCCACTTCAATTATCATACTGCCCAAGGTGGTATGCCCGTTGAACCGTTCATTCCTCAGATTAACCCCACGCATAAGGGTGGGATACTTCTTTCCAATATGATTCTGAAATTTCAATGCCAATTTCATATTTTCGCGCCATTCGGGATGCTCCAGTCCGCCGCCGCTTGTTCCTACCACAAACATAAGCTGTGCGGCTTTTCCGCCCCCTATTTCCGAAACAAACTTGGCCTTGCTGCCATCATCATACACAAAGGCATCACGATGCACATCAAGCACAATGCATATTGACGGATACTTTGCCTTGTATGCCTCAACAGTCTTTCTGGAATTTTCATATGACCCGTTGAAGTTAGGATGGTCGTGAAGTGTGATATCGTGTATGACCTCAATACCCTTCTCCTCAAAAATCTGTTTCATTGCCTCGCCCACCTTGACCATATTCTGACTCATGTCAAGACTTCTGTCGCTCTTATCCGCCTGATAGAAATCCACTCCCTCCTGAGTATAACTCTCGGTGGCATGGGTGTGGACAATCAATACCTTTGGGCCGTCCCCTTTCATATCAAACTTTAAGGGTGAATTCAGCATTTCCTCCACATTGATGCTGAAATTTGTTTCGTTTCTGATAAGGATTTTTCCTGAACCCTTGCCCAAAGCCTTTGCCTGACTGGAATCAACCTCCTTGATGGGATACTGCCCTCCATTGGGAGTAGGCGGCTCCGCCTCCCCCTCGCCCATATCCGCATTTTTAGGATTAAACGCCGCCTCCACCTCTATGTTTGCCAGTCGAGCAAGATATCCGTTGCTGACTATCTTTACAACGGGCAATTCTCCAAAAATCGCCGTTCTGGGGTCATTTATGTCAAAGGTCAGAATAAAATTCCGCATTTTTGAAAACACAGCCAAAACATCTGAAAATATCTGAGGGTTATCCTCTTTGGTTCCATAAATAGCAGGGATTGACTCCTCTATAATCTGCCCCCTATCCAACACTTGTCCCAAATTCCAATCCTTGTCTGCAATCTTTATATTAACAATCGCAAGAAGTGAAACAACGCTCAAAATCCCAATTTCAAGTCCCCGTCTTATAACCTTTTTGCCGTCAATCACTATAGCTCTGTAACTTTTCATTCCAACCGAATCCTTTCTCACAAAGGTCTGACCTTTTGTGCTTTTTCTCCCAATATATTAAAATATACTATTGATTCGGCGGAATTATAACTAAAAAAGGTGCCCTTTCAGGCACCTTTCCTTTAAAATTCTGCTTTAAATTTTTCAACCATGTCAGCAACTTTCTTTGCTGCTTTCCCTGCCCGTCTGTAGTATTCTTCGGGCGTCATATTATTATATAAATTACTCTCGCTCCTGAGCGCCTCTAGCATGACAGAACCGCCAAAATTATACTCTGCCAAAGAGCGTGCAATCATTTCATAATCACAAATCCCGTCAAAGGGCAAAAGATGTTCATCCTCGTCAGGCAAGTGATGATTGTCATGAATATGCACAACCGAAAGCCTGTCACCGAAAAGGGGCATATATTTGCGACCGTTGGCAAAGCATCCCTCGTGACCCACATCCCAGCAAAAGCCTGCATCGGGATACTGTTCAAAGGCAGAGGCAAGATTGGCAAGAAATCTCTGATTTTCATAAGCCACAGTCACATTTTTCCGACGTGCCGCCTCCATAAGAGCCGAGAATCTGCGGTTTCCTGCATCACTTATAACAGGTGCAGGTCTCCCTGAGGACAAATGCACAACCAGAACAGGAATCTCGTAATCAGCACATCTATCAACGCTGTCTGTAAGAACTTTCAACATCCTGTCCCCGTCGCTGCCCTCTTTCCACATGGAATTTATTCCCTCAAAAGGTGCGTGCAGCATGTCAAACACAATCCCTGCACGTTTCACCTTATCAACCAGACCATCTGTAAGACACGGGTCATCAGCCATAATAAATGTGTGTCCAAAACCATTATCTGTCATCAGTTCTATCTGTCGTTCAATGCTTAAAACACCCTCATTGCCGTAGCAAAACAAGTTAATTCCTGTATCCATTTTCAGTCCTCCTATTTTTGGCTTTCAATTCTCTTTCCCATTTAATAAGAATAAATACTCCATTTATAAGATAAACAACCCACATAACAAGGGTCGCCATATTGTCATTCCCTCGGGCAAAATTCTGCCACCACATATATATGCTGACGCTGTTCACCGCCAGCCAAATCCACCATTGTTCACCATACCTCTTTACCGAAACAACCATGGCAATCACCGATGCTACCGTGGTAAAGCTGTCAATATAAGGCATTGCATCACCCATACTCTCAAGGAGCTTTCCTCCTGCAAAAGTTGCCACTCCAAGCCCTAGACACAGTAAGAGTCTGCCCTTGTTTGTCATATGTCTTTTTTTGACCTGACGGGTTTCCTCATCCATATTTTTGTTCCATGCACAAATACCAACAAACATCATGGGCAAATAATAAAAAACATTCAATATTGTCTCGCCATAAAGCTGTGCACTGTATGAAATGGCGGAATAAAGCACGCAGTTGACAATCCCGAATCCAAAGGCCAAAATCTTGCCCTTGCCGGTAAAAATCACATACAAAACACCTGCAACAGCAGAAATTATGCCCCATACAGTATCATTCCAAAACATCGCCAAAGCGGTTATTGTCAAACATACAAAAACTGTCCAAAGGACCTCAAAGGCACTCCAGCCGCTAAATTCTCTCTTCAAAAAAGCCGTCATACCTTAAAGTCTCCTTTCTCTATTTTTGCAGTTTATGGTTTAATAATACAACCGTCTCCACATGATGGGTCCTTGGGAACATATCCACTGGCTGCACCGCCTTTACCTCATATCCAAGGTCAGAAAGGATTCTCAAATCCCTTGCCAGCGTGGAGGGTTTGCAGGATACATAAACTATCCTCTTTGCCTTTGTGTTTGCGACCGTCTTCAAAAGGCTTTCTTCACAGCCCTTTCGAGGCGGGTCAAGAATAACCACATCAGGTCTTTCGCCTTTCAGCTTGTGTGCCATATCCTCTGCCGCACCGCAAAAATACTCCGCATTTTCTATACCGTTGAGCTTTGCATTTTCCTTTGCATTTTCAATGGCCTGGGGCACTACCTCAATACCCACAACCTTTTTCGCCTTGTCCGCCAGATATTGACCGATTGTACCTATTCCACAGTACAAATCCCAAACAACTTCCTTGCCGGAAAGCTGTGCAAACTCCAAAACCTTGTCATACAAAACCTTTGTCTGACGGCTGTTCACCTGATAGAACGAAAGTGGCGAAATCTTAAACTTCTTATTCCCGATACTGTCAATAATAAAGTCTTTCCCCCAAAGGGTCCTGAACTCTCTGCCAAGCACCACATTGGTCTGCTTTGAATTTATATTATGAATCACTCCGGAAAGACCGGAAACCCTGTTTTTCAAAATATCAACCAATTCTTCCCTCGCCGGGATTTCATCTGTCCTTGTGACAATACATACCAAAACACCACTGTCGCCGCTCCTTGTATATATATGCCTCACGCAGCCGCTGTGCACTTCTTCGTTATAAGGTTCAACGTCAAACTCTGTCATCCATTCTCTCACCGCCGCCAGAACATCAGGGTTTTCCCCACCCTGAATCAGACACTTATCCATATCAATCACACGATGACTGTGCTGGGCATAAATGCCGATTCCGTCATTCGTTACAGGAAATTGACCCTTGTTTCGATATTCCTTACAACTTTCACAGCCAATGGTAGGCTCAACATCAACAAAAATTTTCCCTATTCTTTCAAGGCAGTCCTTCACTTTCTGCCCCTTGTATTCCAATTCCTTTTGGTACTCCACATTCCAGAACCGACAACCGCCGCATTTGTAAAAATACTCACATTCCGCCTTGATTCTGTCCTCTGACGGCTTTATAACCTCCATCAGCTTGCCAAAGGCATAGGTCTTTAAAACCTTGACAATTATAACCCTCACCACTTCGCCGGGCAGGGCATAAGGAACAAACACCGCCATACCCTCTGCACGTCCTACGCCGTCACCCTCGTCGGTGATTCCTGTTATTTCAATTTCAAAGATATCATTCTTCTTCATCTATGTCCTCCAAAGCCGAAAAAAGCACCTTAAGATTCCTTTCAACCACGCCTTTTCCTCTCCAGCTAAAGGCATATTTGCCAAACTTCTCTTTAAACTCTCTGTTACTCAAATTCTCAATATCATCAATCCCAAGGGAAATTATCCTATTCTCCATAAACTCTGGTAACGCCATAGTCTTAAGCCCCTTGTTGTGTGGACAAACCCGCAGGCACACATCACAACCCCAGCAAAGACCGTTTTCCCTAATCAACTTCTTTTCACGTTCTGTCAAATCTCCTCTTTTCTGGGTAATGTGGGAAAGACACTTTTCAACATCAAACCCAGCCTCACTCAACGCACCGCCGGGACAATTCCTTATACATTCTCCGCAAGCAATACATCCCTTTTCCTGAGGTGTATCTGCCTGAATTGCCAAATCATGGACAACCTGACCAATGAAAAAATACGAGCCAAATTCATCGCAAATAAGCATCCCGTTTTTCCCCAAAAAACCAAGTCCCGCATCACATGCCGCCCTGCGGTCGTCAAGTCCGCCCTTGTCCGCATGGACAGTAATTTCTTTTGCTCCCAAGGTCTTCAAAAATTCACCCAAAGTCCCCAATTTTTCCTCAGCAACCCTGTGATAATCAATTCCTCTGGCATACATGGATATGTTACCGTCCTCATTTTCAACAAAATAGGGCAACAACACAACCACCGCATTTTGGGAAAATCCAACTTTGTCAAAGCCAAGACTCTTTGCATATTCCAAAATCTGCTGTTTTATCATAACTCAATCCGCCATTGAAGTGCCCTTGCCAAAGTTATTTCGTCCGCAAATTCCAGCTCACCGCCCACAGGCACACCGTGGGCAATGCGTGTAACCTTGATGCCGAAAGGCTTTATCAGTTTTGATATATACATGGCAGTTGTCTCGCCCTCAAGATTGGGGTTTGTGGCCATAATAACTTCACGCACCTCGCCTGATGTAATTCTGGTCATGAGCTCTTTTATTTTTATATCATCAGGACCTATGTTGTCCATGGGGGAAATCGCACCGTGAAGAACATGATATACACCCTTGAATTCATTGGTTTTTTCCATCTGAATCACATCACGGGGATTCTCCACCACACAGATGATACCATTATCACGAGCAGGATTGTCACATACCGAGCATACATCCTTGTCCGAAAAGTTCTGACAAACTTTGCAATAGGTTATCTTCTGTTTTGCCTCCAATATGGCATTGGCAAATCGTTCCGCCTTTTCGGCAGGCAAATTCAGCACATGATAGGCAAGCCTCTGTGCAGTTTTATTGCCAATTCCAGGAAGTTTTTGAAATTCGTCTATAAGATTTTGCAGCGGCGAAACATAATAGTCCATTGTTACAAAATTCCTTTCTAACAGAAAAGACCTGCCCAAAATTATCACGCAGATCTTTTCACGCATTTACGCAAAAGTTTTCTTATTTATCAAGAGTAACTGTGCTTGTTGCTTCATCATATCCAACCTGATATTCAAGCACCTCGGCAAGGAAACGCAGGGGGATATATGTTCTGCCCTCTTCGTTGTTGAGGAAGGGTGCAACATCCATCTCTACCTTCTTCTCGTTGTTGTCCTTGTCCTTGAAGAACAAGAAGTTGCTGCCAACCTGCATAACAAACATCTCGCCATTTTCGTTGGCGCCAAAAACCATCTGGTCCTTTTCAATCCAGTTCACCTGATATCCAAAATATTCAAGAGCAAATCTTACAGGAACAAATGTTCTCCAATTTCTTTCAACAATGCTGCCCATGCCCTCTGCAATGGTAGCCTTTTCGCCGTTAATCAGAATCTCTGTGTTTGCAGCAAAAACCGCCATGCCTGAAATCAACATACATACTGCCAAAATACATGCAACTATCTTTTTCATAACAAATTTCTCCGTTCCGCCCCACACTTTGGGGCAATAAATTTAATTTTTTATTTAAATCCCTGCTAAAGTTTTCAGGGTTTCAGCCTTGTCTGTTGCCTCCCATGGAAGGTCAATATCTGTACGTCCGAAGTGTCCGTAAGCCGCAGTCTGTTTGTAAATAGGTCGTCTCAGATTGAGGGTATTGATTATTCCGTCCGGAGTGAGGTCAAACACCTGACCCACCAATTCTGATATTTTCTCTTCGCTGATTTTGCCTGTTCCAAATGTGTCAATTCTCAGTGAAACAGGCTCCGCAACACCGATTGAATATGCAAGCTGCACCTCACATGAACGTGCCAACCCTGCCGCAACAACATTCTTTGCCACATATCTCGCCGCATATGCCGCAGACCTGTCAACCTTTGTGGGGTCCTTGCCGGAAAATGCACCGCCGCCGTGACGTGCATAACCACCATAGGTATCAACAATAATCTTACGTCCTGTATGTCCCGAATCCCCCTGAGGTCCTCCGATAACAAATCTGCCCGTAGGATTGATAAAGATTTTTGTATCGCTGTCCAAAAGATTTTCGGGAATAATAGCTCTTATTACGTGCTTTTCAATATCTGCCCTGAGAACCTTCATATCAATTTTCTCATCATGCTGGCTTGAAACAACAACCGCATCAATGCGTTTTACACTGCCGTCCTCGTTGTACTCAACAGTAACCTGTGTCTTGCCATCAGGTCTTAAATAAGGCAGTGTGCCGTTCTTTCTCACCTCAGTAAGACGTCTCGCCATCTTGTGTGCAAGGTCGATTGCCATTGGCATAAGGCTCTCTGTCTCATCACAGGCAAAGCCAAACATCATACCCTGGTCGCCGGCACCTAAACCCTCGCCGTCCTTGCCATCTTTAAACTCCAATGCCTTGTTGACACCCATGGCAATATCCCCCGACTGCTCGTCAAGGGCACAGATAACGCCACAGGTGTCACAGCCAAAGCCGTACTTGGCTCTGTCGTAGCCTACCTCACGTACTGTCTCTCTCACAATCTTTTGAATATCAACATAAGATGTTGTGCTGATTTCACCAACCACAACCACAAGACCGGTTGTAACAGTAACCTCGCAGGCAACACGTGCCTGAGGGTCAACCTCATAAATCGCATCCAACACCGCATCCGAAATCAAGTCCGAAATCTTGTCGGGATGCCCCTCGGTAACCGACTCAGATGTAAACAGTTTTTTATAACTCATTTGCAACTTCCCTCCATATTTATCAGTCTTGGCATCAATCTTCTGCCAAATACTGCAACTATCATTTTTTTATTGTACAAGCACAATCTTTCACCTTGCATTATACTATTTTTTCGTCCCCGTGTCAACCATTGCATATATCATATTCCGACGAAATATTACATTTTGCTCCTTAACAACTTGACAATAATCAGCAAAAAGCGTAAAATATTTTTGTACAGTATAATATTTACAAAAAAGGAGCTAAGATTTTTATGAAAAAAAGTTTCAACGTTAAAGATATGGTAATCACCGCATTGCTTATCGCCTTTGGAATTATTATTCCCACAATGTTCAGCGGGCTCAGAGTGTACATTCCACCGTTCTCGGCAACACTCACGGCACACGTTCCCGTTTTTATTGCTATGTTCATTTCACCAATGTCCGCAATCTTCACGTCCATCGGCACAACCATCGGCTTTATTTTTGCAGGACTTGACCCGGCGGTTACCGCCCGTGCTTTTTCGCACATTATTTTTGCGATTGTTGGTGCTTTTATGATTAAAAAAGGTGTCAGCATAGTCCTGACCGGCATTGTCACCATGATTCTACATGCAGTTTTTGAAGCCCTTGTTTCGTTGCTGTTTTTGAGTGCGGGCTGGTCAACTTCAAACGGCAATATGCTCTACATTGCATTTTATGTTACAGGTATAGGAACACTAATTCATCACATAATAGATTATATAATCGCTGTAATCCTGGTTACAGCTCTGGCAAAGACAAAGGCAATCAAACCGTTGCCCAAATTCTTCTAAACTACACAAACCAAGGAGATGAAAACAATGTCAATGGTAGACAACAATGCCCTTTTCAAAATCAGCTACGGCCTCTTTGTTGTTACTTCAAATGACGGCAACCGGGACAATGGTCTTATTGTGAACACCGTAACCCAGGTAACCAATACCCCAAACCGCATTGCCGTAACTATTAACAAGCAAAACTATTCCCATGATGTTATAAAAGAAACCGGCATTATGAATGTAAATTGCCTGTCAACAGATGCTCCGTTTTCGGTGTTTGAGAATTTTGGGTTCAAAAGCGGCAGGGATACAGATAAGTTTGAGAGTATCAATCCCACCCGTTCAGCCAATGGTCTAGCGGTTCTGCCCCAATATATCAACGCCTTTATTTCATTAAAAGTGGAGAGCTATGTTGATGTTGACACTCACGGTATGTTTATATGCACCGTGACCGAGGCAACGGTGGTGACTGATTCACCTACCATGACTTATACTTATTATCAGGAAGAGGTAAAACCCAAGCCCACACCAGCCAAGAAAAAAGGGTACGTTTGCAAAATCTGTGGCTATGTTTACGAAGGGGACCCACTCCCGGAGGATTTTGTTTGTCCTTGGTGTAAGCATGGAGCAGAGGATTTTGAAGAATTAAAATAATATAAAAAGCGACACATTAAATGTGTCGCTTTTTTGGTATGCCCGGTGCGATTCGAACGCATGACCTTCAGAGTCGGAGTCTGACACTCTATCCAGCTGAGCTACGGGCACATATATTAAGCTATAATTTATTCAGCCCTGCAAATTCCCGCAGGGCTGAAATCTCTTTGTTAGAAATTCTCCAATGCATCATCAAGCCAGAAAAACCCAATATCAAACGCCTTGTAAAGTCCGTCACGTTCCGCCTGTTTGATAAGCATAGAATTGTTCTCGCTGTTTGTCCTAAGTTCAATAACAACCTTTTTGGATATATCAATATCTTCAAGTTTATCAGTTTCAGTTATACGGAATACCACCATATACTTTTCACCAGGATTTCCGTAATATATTTCATTGCCCTTTCTAAGCAACATCTTACCCTTATAAGTCAAAACTTCTTCTTTCTTTTTTGCGGCCATAGAAAATGCCCCCTTTCAGTTTACTTGTATATAATACCAAATTCCCAGCAAAAAATCAATAGACATTTAATATTTTGCGATATTTTTTCATGCTTTAATTGTCAATTAATCCATTTTTTCTACAAACAAAAAAGGTATGGCAAACGCCATACCTGTCTTGCTTATTTAAGTAAGTTGAATTACCAAGTATAAGAACTGTAATGTTCAGCCTGTTCATAGCTTGCAGTAATACCAGTTTCTCCAACAGCTGTCATAACAGCATCTATAGCCGCTTGATCTCCTGGATCTGCCAATGTCTGAATACTAACTGTGATTACGTCCTCAACGTCAAAACCGGTAAATTCAACTGTGGGTGTTGCATAAAGCTTTTTCATTATATTTTCCACCTTTCTGTTTTAAATCAACCGATTATTAGTACTTGATATAAGGTACAAATTCCAATGTCTTATCAGAAGGAACACCAACCATCAAAAGGTTAAAAGTGATTGCACCCTGACCTTCAACGAGTGTGTTTACCTTCTTAACGATTTCGTTAACCTTTGCGCTTCCTGCTACGTTAGCTTTGTAACCAACTTCTGTAACTGTAGCTTCAGCTGCAGGGAATTCTGCGTTAACTTCGATAACATTCTTAATAATTGTACCATCTGGTGCGATTATTGCCTTTGCTGTAGCAGTAACCTTTGCACCTTCAGCTCCTGTAGGAAGTGAAGAAACAGCAAGAGGTGTTCTTACAGGTGTGCCGTTGTCACCGCCGTAAACAACGATAACCCAACCATTTGAAGGAACCTTAGCAGCAGCAAAAGTAACTGATGCAGGATTAAGATCTGAACCCTGACCGATTGCAAGAATATCGTTCGCACTTGCAGGAGCTGTCGCGTTTGCATCTGTAGCTGTGAAAGCAATCATTGTCTTCTGTGTGCCGTATGCAGCTCCATCGCCATACTCAGCATCTGTGAATCCGCCGAAGCCTTCGTTCAATACAGGAGCAGCAAATGCAACTGTACCAAGCATCATAACAGACAAAACAACAGCAACAACGCGTGCCAAAATTTTGTTGTTCATAAAAATTCTCCTTTCATCTGCAAAATTGCATATGGTTTGTTGTTTATTCGTTTACAAATACAAAAAACAACACATGACATCCCCTTCACGCATCCTTTTACGTACTTATTAACTTCTAAACTCTTTCTAATTATATACTCCTATCCCGGTTTTGTCAACAATTAACTTGGAATTTGTTGCTGATATTTGTGCACAAAAAAAACACCCTCGTTTTGTGCATTTACCCAAACACCCCGAAAGCCTTGGTGCACAAGGGTTTCAGGGGGGTTCCATATTATGCTTTTTTGTGAAAATTTTCACCTTTTTTCAACCCGGAATTTCCTTTTTTGACTATAATTTTTTTCAACTAAATTCCCTTTTTCCCTCTAAAAAACCAATATCTTGTATATAGAATAAAGGCCGTCAACAAGCTGTTGATTTTCTCGTCTTTTCAAAAAAGTTTTATCATATTTTTCACAAATTTTCATGCTCTTTTTTGTCGAACTTGCTGAATTTGGTTCCGTTGCATTTTCAGCAAAAACCATGTGTTTTATATAACAAAAAAAGACTGTCCAAAAGACAGTCTTTTCGGTACTTAAATAATTATTTAAGTTCAACAGTTGCGCCAACTTCTTCGAGCTGAGCCTTGATCTTTTCAGCATCATCTTTAGAAACAGCTTCTTTAAGAGTTGTGGGAGCACCATCAACAGCAGCCTTAGCTTCAGCAAGACCGAGACCTGTGATTTCACGAACTGCTTTGATTACCTTAATCTTTTCAGCACCAGCAGCAGCGAGAACTACGTCAAATTCTGACTTCTCAGCGCCTGCAGCAGCACCGTCAGCAGCAGCACCGCCTGCAACCATAACAGGAGCAGCAGCACTAACGCCAAACTCTTCTTCAAGAGCCTTTACAAGATCATTAATTTCTACAAGTGTAAGTGTTTTGATATCTTCAATCATTTTTGCTATATCAGCCATTTTTTTATCCTCCATAAAATATATTTGGGAATTTAATTTTCCCGATTTTAAATATTACTAAAATTATTACTCTGCAGTTTCCATCTGCTTTGCGATAGCATCCAGAGTTCTTACGAGGCTTCCGATAGGTGCCTGCAAGCTGCCCATCATCTTGGAGATGAGTGTCTCCTTGCTTGGGATACTTGCGTAAACCTTAACCTCGTTTGCGTCAATCACCTTGCCGTCAACAAAACCTGCTTTGATTTCAAGCTGTTCGTTTGCTTTTGCAAATTCAACCAAAACCTTTGCAGGAGCAACAACATCTGTACTGCTTGTTGCAAGAGCTGTAGGTCCGTGAAGTACGGGGTCAAGACCCTCCAGACCAACCTCGTTTGCAGCAAAACGTGTAAGTGTGTTCTTAACAATTGTGTATTCAACACCTGCTTCTCTGAGCTTTGCACGAAGTTCAGTATCCTGAGCAACTGTAAGACCTCTGTAGTCAGCGATAACGCCAGCCTGAGCCTCTTTCAGTCTTTCAACAAGACCTGCAACAACGGCTTTCTTGCTCTCTAAAACTTTCTCACTTGGCATTGAGTTTCCTCCTTTCGAAAATTAACTGCTCTCAAACAAACTTTTGCCAAAACAAAAATCTGTCATTCTAACAAAACAAATAACCCTCGCAAGACAATCACGAGGGTTATAACGTAAACAACAAACCAAAAATTTGTAATTTAGTAAAATCCTCGGCAGGACTTACGGCAAATGCCACCTGCTGTCTGCGGAATTTATTTCATTGACACATGATATTTTAACACATAAAACGCCATCTGTCAATAGAAATTTTAAAATTTATGCATCAATCTTGTTTGTGTTAATCTTGATGCCGGGGCCCATTGTTGATGCAACTGTAACAGACTTAAGGTACTGACCCTTAGCTGCTGCAGGTTTTGCCTTAACAACCGCACCCATAAGAGCGTTGAAGTTTTCAACCAATTTGTCTTTTCCGAAAGACGCTTTGCCCAAAGGACAATGGATAATGTTTGTCTTGTCAAGTCTGTATTCAATCTTACCGGATTTGATATCAGCAACAGCACGTGTTACATCAGGCGTAACTGTGCCTGCTTTGGGGCTTGGCATAAGACCCTTAGGACCAAGAACCTTACCGATTCTACCAACAACGCCCATCATGTCAGGTGTTGCAACAACAACATCAAAATCAAACCAGTTTTCAGACTGAATCTTCTGAACAAGGTCCTCTGCACCAACAAAGTCTGCACCTGCAGCCTTTGCTTCGTCAGCTTTACCCTCACGAGCAAAAACAAGAACCTTAACTTCTTTACCTGTACCATTGGGGAGAACTACCGCACCTCTAACCTGCTGGTCAGCGTGACGAGAGTCAACACCCAGTTTAACGTGTATCTCAACAGTTTCGTCAAACTTAGCTTTTGCTGTCTGGCAAACAAGTTCCAATGCTTCAGCAGTGTCATAGAGCTTGCCTTTTTCAATAAGCTTAACGCTGTCTTGATATTTCTTACCTTTCTTCATTGTTTCATTTCCTCCTATTGTGGTTCCGCAGAATATAGCTTTGTATATTCCTCCCACTTGATTTCAATTCGACTAAATCTCAAAGATTAGTCCTCTACGGTAACGCCCATAGATCTTGCTGTTCCCGCAATCATAGACATAGCAGCTTCAACTGATGCTGCGTTGAGGTCAGGCATCTTCTGTTCAGCGATTGCTTGAAGATCAGCCTTTGAAAGCTGTGCAACCTTTGTCTTGTTCGGAACGCCACTGCCGCTCTGAATTTTGCAAGCTTTTTTAATAAGAACTGCTGCAGGCGGAGTTTTTGTAATGAACGAGAAAGATCTGTCCTGGTAAACAGTGATAACAACTGGGATAACAAGACCTGCATCCTTTGCTGTTTTTTCGTTGAACTGTTTACAGAAGTCCATGATGTTTACACCATGCTGACCGAGTGCGGGACCAACCGGAGGAGCCGGTGTAGCCTTACCAGCCACAATCT
>JAZRNA010000067.1:0-6753 GCA_045647945.1 Clostridia bacterium | reverse complement strand
GAAGCCTGTCTCGATTGTACATTCATTATTCTGCAGACGTTCAATGTGACGCTGCTTGAGGATGAACCGGATTTTGTCAATAACCTGCTCCAATGGTTCAATTCTTCTTGCCAATTCAAGGTCTTCGGATTTAAATGCATCGACGGTGTTGTTTAATATCTCAGCAAGGGCAGAGGACAGAACGTTGATTTCTTTGTATGCGTTTTCGGAGAATTTGATACCCTTTTCGTGAATTTCTGTTGCAACGTCAACGATGTTGATTGCATGGTCAGAAATTCTCTCAAAGTCGCCGATGGTATAAAGAAGATTTGATGCTTCGTGGCTGTCTTCAATGCTGAGGGACTCTCGCGAGAGCTTTACCAGGTAAGTGCCGATTTTGTCTTCATAAGTATCAACGGTTTTCTCGGCCTCGTAGATTTTTTTGATTTTTGAAGTGTCATAATCAAAAACCAACGAAAGGGAATCCAAAAGCGAAACTTTTGCAATTTCTGCCATTTCGTGTGTTACACGTGTTGCCTGGGCAATAGCCACAGGAGGCGTAACAAGAAGTCTTTCGTCCAGAAGCTGGAATTTCTCTTCCTTTTGCTTTTCGGGACGGATAAGGATATAAGCCAGTTTTTCAAGCTGTTTGATAAAGGGGAACATAACAACGGTTGATGTCACGTTGAACAGTGTGTGAACAACAGCTATACCGGCACCATTTACATCTGCCGCAAAAATTGCAGGACGGAGTGTGAGCTTTATGATATAGAATATAATAAGGAAAACCAAAGTGCCGATTATGTTAAAGGAAAGGTGAATAGCAGCGGCTCTTTTTGCGTTCTTGTTTGCACCGATTGCTGAAAGTACAGCGGTTACACAGGTGCCGATATTTTGACCCAAAATAATGGGGATTGCTGAACCATAGCTGATACTGACTGAGACTGAAAGTGCCTGCAGGATACCCACTGATGCAGACGAACTCTGGATGATTGCTGTAAGAACAGCACCCATAAGAACGCCCAGAAGAGGATTTTCAAACAAAAGAAGAATTTGATGGAACTGTTCGTTGTTTTTAAGGGGCTCAACAGCTCCGCTCATGATATCCATACCCACCATAATCATGGCAAAGCCAAGGAAAATAGTACCGATATCTTTTTTGCGGTCATTTTTGCTCATCATGATAAGGACTATACCTACAACCGAAACCAAAAAGGCAAGATTTTGAGCTTTTATGAGCTGAATAAACACATTGCTGCTCTCGATGCCTGAAAGGCTGAGAATCCACGAAGTAATTGTTGTACCGATGTTGGCACCCATTATGATACCGATTGACTGACCAAGCTCCATAATGCCGGAGTTGATGAAACCTACCACCATAACCGTGGTTGCAGATGAGCTCTGGATGATAGCGGTAACGCCTGCGCCAAGCAGAACTGCACTAAAAGGATTTTTGGTTACTGTGCCTAAAAACGATTTGAGTTTGCCGGCGGAACTACGCTCCAGGGCATCGCCCATGGCATTCATACCATAAAGAAAAATTGCAAGACCGCCGAAAAGTGATAAAATTGAAAAAATATCCATACGTTTCTCCTCTTCTCTAGTATTTCTAATATTTTCCGAAAATATTCTAGCATGGATTCTGGAAAAATAAAATAGGTTTTTAAAAAATTATGTAAATTTGGTGAAAGTGACATATGAGGGTTTGTTTTTTGCTTGACGGCAGAGAGCCTTTAGGTTATAATTACCATAGTAAATAGCAAAATGAAAAGGATAGTGTATATGGACCTGACAGGAACATTAAAAGATCTTGCAAGTTATCCCGGAATTGCCGGATTTGAGCAGGATTTTGCGGAAAAAGTCTGCAAAAAATTGAGTGTATATTGTGATGATGCAAAGGTGACAAAATCCCGCAGCGTTGTAGGTTGTTTGAGTAAAAAGAGTAATGGTGTCCCGACCATTATGATTGAAGCACACCTTGACAGAATAGGCTTGATTGTAAAATCTGTAGACGAAAACGGTTTTGTTGGATTTGAAACCCTGGGGGGTGTGGATGAGCGTATTTTGCCTGCTGCTGAAGTGTATATCCTTGGTAAAAAGGAAGTTTTTGGGATAGTGGGTGCAAAGCCGCCCCATCTCATGAGCAAAGCAGAAGGTGACGAGGGACTTAAAATCAAGGATATGCTTATAGATACCGGACTTTCGGGTGATGAATTAAAAGCACTTGTTCGGGTTGGTGACCCAATTTTACTCAAATCAGAATTTGCACAATTATCCGAAAATCGTGTTTCCTCTGCCGCTCTTGACAACAGGGCGGGAATGGCAACGATTTTTGATTGTCTCGAAAGGCTGAAGGACCAGGATTTACCCTGTAATTTGTGGGTTGCGTTTACCAGTGGAGAGGAACTGGGACTTCAGGGCGCTAATACTATTATTAGCGAAAACAAGCCTGACCTTGCAGTTGTACTGGATGTAACTTATGGAAGAACTCCCGATGCTGGTGAAAAGGGGACATTCCCTCTGGGATGCGGTGCAGTAATCTGCCGAGGACCCAATCTCCATTATGAAATGACAAACCAGGTTATAGAGATCGCAAAGACAAAAAATATTCCGTATGAGATAGAAGTGGCATCAGGTAGTTCAGGAACAAATGCCTGGGCAATCCAGGTGTCAGGTGGTGGTGTGCCCTGTGTTTTGATTTCTATTCCGCTCAGGTATATGCATACAACCGTTGAAACTGTTGATCTGCAGGATATTGAGAATGTGTCAAAACTCCTTGTTGAAATTGTTTCAGGAGGTGAGGTCATTGCTTAAAAGACTGACAGAAGCCTTTGGGGTTTCGGGTTACGAGAATGATGTGCGTGATATAATATTGGAAGAAATACGGAAGCATTGCTTGGAATTCAGAATTGACTCAATGGGCAACCTTGTGGTGTTTAAAAACGCAAAAAGAAAAAAGGCAAAGACTGTTTTACTTTCTGCCCATATGGACGAGGTGGGGTTTATCGTTACTGATATAACTGACGATGGATATCTCAAGTTTGATACAGTTGGTGGAGTTGATTCAAGAATCCTCATATCAAAAAGAGTGACAGTGAATGGTCACAAGGGTGTTATCGGGTTAAAGCCCATACACCTCACAACCAAGGAAGAACGCAAGAAAACCCCAAAAACAGATGACCTTTTTATTGATGTCGGACTTGGTTCAAAAGCAGAGGCGGAACAGATTGTAACTAAAGGCGATTACTTTGGTTTTGACAGTGATTATGTGGAATTTGGTAATATGATAAAGGCAAAGGCTCTTGATGACCGCCTTGGTTGTGCCATAATGATTGATATTCTGAAACAGGAATGGGATGTAAATCTTGTTTGTACCTTTACGGTTCAGGAAGAGGTGGGGCTCCGTGGTGCAAGGGTTGCAGTTCACGGAATAACCCCTGACTATGCCCTTGTGATTGAGGGGACTACCTGCAACGACATGACAGGAATTCCTGAAAACTTGAGAGTGACAAAAAGCGGTAACGGCGTTGCAATATCAATCCTTGACTCTGCCAGCAAGGCGAATAATGATATGGTTAAAATGCTGGTAAATTCCGCAGAAAGCCGTGGTATAAAGTATCAGTTCAAGGCATCCACTGCAGGTGGCAATGATGCAGGGGCAATTCATACTGCAAATGGCGGAATAAAAACAGCAACAGTTTCGGTGCCCTGCCGATACATCCATTCACCTGTGTGTGTAATGCATAAAGATGATTTTAAGTCTTGCGAAGATATTGTTTGTGCATTTTTGACTGACTGCGGAAAGGAGATGGCAGAGAATGGTTAAAGAACTGACAGAGCTTTTCTCACCATCTGGATGTGAGGAGAGAATTATCCAACATATCAGTAAGCAATTAGCAGATGTGTGTGATGAAATAAAAACCGATAACCTTGGCAACCTGATTGCAACCCGTCAGGGTAAGGACAAGAAACTGTGCTTTGAATGCGGAATGGACAGCCGTGGGGTTATGGTTGTGGCAAAGGATGATGAAAAGGTCTACTTTGCTGCGGTTGGTGACATGAAGCCTGAATTTATTGCTGATAGAGAAATTGTATTCGCCAATGGCAGTAGTGGTAAAGTGAAATATGACGGCGAAAATCTGAAAGATGCAAAGATTTCGGATTTATATATTGAGATGAATACTGCAAACCTGAACATAGGAGATTTCGGCATTATTGCGGCAGATTTCAGTGAGGATACAGATGGGTTTTCGGCATATGGTCTGAGTGACCGTATAGGTGTTGCATCGGTCTGTGAAGCGGTAAGCCGTTTGGATAAAGATTGTGGATTTACCATTCTATTTTCTTCACAAAAACGTCTTGGGGGCAGAGGTATCCGTGCATTTTTTGGAGCCAATACCTTTGATAATGTTATAACTGTTGATGGCTACAAGGAGAAATGCGACGGCGGAGGCCTGCTGATTGTTAAAGATGCCAAGGCGGTTGTACCCAGAGAACTAAGAAATAAGGTAGAGGAAATTATAACAAGGGAAAAAATTACAATAACTCCTGTGGTAAGCGAAACCAACTTCTTTATGGAAACCATAAGTATATCAGGCGAGGGAACCCATTGTATAGGAGTAGGTATTCCGGTGCAAGGCGAGGATAAGGAAAAACAGAGTGTAAAAAAAGCGGGCTTTGATGCTGTTGTGGAGCTCCTTGTGCAAACAGCGTTAAATATACAGTAAGGTGGGTTGCAAAAGATGTTTATAAATCAGATTTCGGTGTTTATAGATACCAAGCCGGGCAATCTGGCAAAGATTACAAAACTTCTGAAAGAGGGCGAAATAGATATAAGAGCGTTTAATATTGCCGATACAGCCGAGTTTGGCATACTCAGATTGATTGTCAGAGAGCCTGAACGCGGTGTTGCCATATTGAGAGATGCGGGTTTTACAGCACAACTTAATCAGGTTTTGGTGGCGGTTATGCAGGACAAGATTGGTGCCTTTGATGAGATTGTGGGATATCTCGCTGACGAAAATATTGATATAAAGTATCTTTATTCGTTCATTGGCGAGGTAGAGGCAACGGGCAGAGTTGCTATTTGCACAGATGATATGAAAGCGGCGGCAGAGGTGCTAAAAAACAAGGGCGTACAAATTTCTGCCCCTGATGAAATATAGGTGATTATTATGGAAAAGAAACAGTGTATTTTATACGATGGAAAATTTTGTGACAACTGCGGTGAGTGCAATATGTGCGACCTTGACCCCAAGAAAGTTTGTGACAGCTGCGGTGCGTGTCTGGATATGGATGATGATTACAATACCATTGATGTGGATTTGACCCTTGAAGAGTCTGACGACCCTGAGATGCTCAGCTTTGAGGAATTGTTCCCTGACGAAGCCTTTGGCGGCGACAGAAATTGGGAAGAAGAGGACGATGAGGATGATGACACAGAATACGAAGATTTTGACGACTATGAAGATGACAATGATGATTTAAGGAATGACTTTGGGGAGTTGTTCTAGAAACTAAAAAAGAGCCACAAAGGCTCTTTTTTAGTTTGTGAAATTCTCACTTCCCAGTGAAACCTCACCTGATTTCAAGGAGACGGTTTCGCCATTTTCAAGTTTTACAATCAGATTTCCTTCTATATTTATATCCGTTGCAGTCCCTGTAAAAGTTTCACCGTTTTTGGTGAAACTTATTTTTTTGCCAAGAATCATGGAATAGCTTTTATATTTTTCAATCAAATCTTCACTGTTTTCGGCTTGAATAAGTTTCCCGAAGCTATTGATGATTTCGGCTGCGATTTTACTTCTGGTGATATTTTTGGGAAAAAGCGAACCTGCAATATCTTTTAATTTCCCGGGAAATACTTCAGGAGAGCTGCTCACATTTAATCCTATGCCTACTATTACATAATCAAGTGTTGATGAATCTGTTTTTGTGCCTCCCTCTGCAAGAATACCACAAACTTTTTTGCCGTTTAAAAATATGTCGTTTACCCATTTGATTTTTGGGGTTCTATTAGTTAAAGAAGTTATGGCTCTGCACGCTGCAATTCCTGCAGCAACAGTCAAAAGGGAGGGGGCAATGCAAATTTTATCAGGACGAATGAGCAAACTCATATAAATGCCGGAATCTTTTGGCGAAAAGAAGTCCCGACCAAGCCTGCCTCGGCCCGAAGCCTGATGATTGGCTATTACAACAGTGCCATGTTTCGCGCCGTTAATAGCCAAATCCTTTGCGTAGGAATTTGTCGAATTTACTGTTTCTAGCACGAAAATATCCGAAAATTCTGTACTATCTAGATTGAGCCTGATATCTTCGACAGATAAATCATGGGTTTTAAAGTTGGTATCTTCCATATATAATATAATCCTTTTGTACAATTTGTAATAAAACAAGTATATCACAAAAAGCCTTTTTGTCAACAAAGTAAAAACTAAATTTTTTTCAAAAAACCTATTGACAATGAGGAGGGAAGTGTGGTAGTATAGACGAGTTGCGCCAAGCGAAAGCGTTGGGTCGAAAATTTTTGAAAAAAGATTAAAAAAAGGCTTGACAAAGGGTAGCAAGGTGTGATATATTAGATAGGCTCTCTCTTAAAAGAGGAGTGCCTCAAAAAACAAGTTTTTTGAGGATTGATGTTTGAAAAGTACACAGTGAGAAAAGCGGTAATATTAAGTACGGATAGTACAGTATTACGACAATTGCACAAGGTTTAAGTAACCTTGTCAATTCCAAAGGTTTTTTAACGAACTTTAAACGTTAGTATTCAAAATT
>JAZRNA010000066.1:0-5633 GCA_045647945.1 Clostridia bacterium | reverse complement strand
CCCTCTCCCCACAATGCATTTTTGCTGAATCTGGGACTTGAGACATTGCCTCTGAGGATGCAACGTCACTGCAGCAATGCTCAGGCTGTTGCAGAATATCTTGAAAAAAATGACAAAATTTCATGGGTTAAATACTGTGGGCTGAAAAGTGACAAATATCACGCTTTGGCTGAGAAATATCTGCCCAACGGCTCCTGCGGTGTAATCTCCTTTGGGGTAAAAGGCGGCAGAGAGGCAGCGGTTAAGTTTATGGACAGTCTGAAACTGGCTGCAATCGTAACCCACGTTGCAGATGCAAGAACCTCTGTTCTTCACCCTGCAAGCCACACCCACAGACAGCTTAACGATGCAGAACTCGAGGCTGCAGGTGTAACACCTGACCTTATCAGATTTTCTGTGGGAATCGAGAACGTGCAGGATATTATTGAAGATATCCAGCAGGCTCTTGACCAAATTGATTAATCACAGATAATTCTCCCGAGGAAAATCCTTGGGAGAATTTTTTACCCGATTTTCGCAATACGTTTGTTATGCATAATAGTAATGCAAAAGCATATATAATTGTATTATAAAACGTATTGCAGGGGTGATATAACATGAAAAAATTTAAAATACCGTCCATTCCGCCTACTTCCAACAAATGTATCCGTTTTCCCAATGATATAATTGACAAGGTGGAACAAGCCATACAGGGCAAGAATTGTACCTTTTCTGCCTTTGTAATTGAAGCGGTAAGAGTGGCTCTTTCAAACATTGATGAAGAACAACTTTAAAATATTTACCACTATCTTTACAATAATAAAAAATATCCTTTTCCCTCCCCAATGCGTCATTTGTGATAAAATTCTGGAGATTAATGTTGCTGATTGTATATGCACAGGGTGCAAAGATAAGCTCAGGGCGTGTGTAAGTCAGGTTTGCTGCGAAAAGTGCGGCAAGCCTATTGTCAGTTTTGGAACAAAACAGCGATGCTACCGATGTCTGAATGCAACCTCCGGACATTTTGACAAGATTGCATCTGCATACATATATGATGCTCCCGTCAGGGAGTCCATTGTCAGATACAAATCCAAGGGTATTCAAAGCTATGCAAAAACTTATGCCGATATTTTAAACATCGCATTGGGACAGCATTGTGCCGACTTGACCTTTGATGTTATGTGTGCCGCACCCTCTCACCGAAAAAAGACCGTTTATCAGGGTTTTGACAACGTGGAACTGATTTGCAGATATCTTTCAAAAATGAGCGGCGTTCCTTTTGAAAAAGGTGCACTCAGGAAAATCCGCCAAACCGCAAAACAAACAACGCTGGGGTTCGCTGAAAGACTTGAAAACTTAAGAAACAGCATGATTGTACCACGGAGCGACTCTGTGGCAGGCAAGACAGTTCTTCTTATTGATGATGTCTGCACAACAGGGGCAACCATTGTTGAATGTAGCCGCGCTTTAAAAAGTGCCGGGGCAAAAAGGGTATATGCTCTTACTCTGGCAACCGCAATTCTTAATCCACCACAACATAATTAACACAAAAGGAGTTTCAAAAACTCCTTTTTTAAATTTAACAGGCATTTTTTTGCCAAATAAAAGGATTTTTTAATTTTATGTCGAATATAAAAGGGTAAACCTTTTTTGCCATCGGGCAAATAAATATAAAAAACGAGGTAATAAGGCTATGGCTAATGAAAACCAAAACCACGAGGGACTGTTTGATGCCTCAAAATTGAATATTGTCCCTGTAGAAATTGAAAAGGAAATGCGAAAGTCATACATCGAGTATGCAATGTCCGTTATTGTGGGACGTGCTCTTCCTGATGTTCGTGACGGCTTGAAGCCCGTTCACCGCCGCATACTCTATGCTATGTATGAGGACGGCTTGACCCCCGAAAAAGAATACCGCAAGAGTGCTACCACCGTAGGTAACGTTCTGGGTAGATACCATCCCCATGGTGACGCATCGGTCTATGACGCAATGGTACGCATGGCACAGGACTTCTCTATGAGATATCCAACAGTTGACGGTCACGGTAACTTCGGTTCAGTTGACGGCGACCCCGCTGCTGCATACAGATACACCGAGGCAAGAATGTCAAAAATGGCTGTTCGTATGCTTACTGATATCGAAAAAGAAACTGTTGACTTTATGCCAAACTTTGACGAAAGCCGCAAAGAACCAATCGTTCTTCCGTCACGTTTTCCTCACCTTTTGGTAAACGGTTCTGACGGTATTGCTGTTGGTATGGCTACCAAAATTCCGCCTCACAACCTTACCGAGGTTATTGACGGCATAATCGCAGTTATTGACAATCCCGAAATCACCATTGACGAGCTGATGGAATACATCAAAGGCCCCGACTTCCCCACAGGTGCACAGATTATGGGCACCAGCGGAATCCGTGCGGCATACCATACAGGCAGAGGCAAAC
This sequence comes from Clostridia bacterium, assembly GCA_045647945.1. Lineage (GTDB taxonomy): Bacteria > Bacillota > Clostridia > Monoglobales > Monoglobaceae > SIG440. The sequence goes on along the minus strand of JAZRNA010000066.1, from coordinate 3,210 downwards.
TCCGTCTCAGGGCAAAGGCAGAAATCGAGGATAACACCGAGGGCCGCCAGAGGATTATCATAACTGAGATTCCTTATATGGTAAACAAGGCTAGATTAATTGAGAATATTGCCAAACTGGTTCACGAAAAACGCCTTGAGGGAATCGCTGACCTCCGTGACGAGTCTGACCGTGACGGTATGCGTATTGTTATTGAAGTAAAGCGTGACGCAAACGCAACCATAGTATTAAATCAGCTTTACAAATACACTCAACTTGAGGATACCTTCAGCGTGATTATGCTGGCTCTTGTCAACCGCGTAGAGCCAAAGGTTCTTAATTTGAGAGAAATTCTTGACCAGTATATCGACTTCCAGAAAGATGTTATTGTGCGCAGAACACGTTTTGACAAACGCAAAGCAGAGGCAAGAGCTCATATACTGGAAGGTCTCAGGATTGCCCTTGACAACATTGACGAAATCATCAGCATTATCCGCAGCAGTTACAATGACGCAAAGCCCAAACTGATGGAGCGGTTTGACCTGTCTGACCTTCAGGCACAGGCAATTCTTGACATGCGTCTGGCACGTCTGCAAGGCCTTGAACGAGAGAAGATTGACAACGAATATGCGGATATTATGGCTTTCATCAAAGAAATGGAAGAAATTCTTGCCAGCGAACAACGTGTGCTTGAGGTTATAAAGACCGAAATTACCGAAATTCGTGACAAATTCGGGGACGAAAGACGCACCTCCATCGAACCCTCCGCTGATGATATTGATATTGAAGACCTTATTGAAGAAGAAGATAATGTTATCACAATGACAAAGCAGGGATATATCAAACGTCTTGCCGTAGACACCTACAGAAGTCAGAAGCGTGGCGGCAAAGGCATAATCGGTATGCAAACCAAAGAGGAAGACTTTGTGAATACAATGTTTGTTGCGTCCACCCATGCATATATCCTCTTCTTTACCAACACAGGCAGAATGTATCGTATAAAAGCCTATGAAATCCCTGAGGCAGGTCGTCAGGCAAAGGGAACTGCTATAGTGAACCTTTTGCAGCTTGAGGCAGGGGAAAAGATTTCTGCAATGATTCCCGTACGGGAATATAAAGAAGGCGAATATCTTGTTATGGCAACCCGTGGCGGCATCATCAAGAAAACAGATATTATGGAATATGAAAACGCTCCCAAGGGCGGCAAAATTGCCATTAATCTTGACGAGGGCGACGAACTTATCAACGTAAAGAAAACCGACGGATCATCCGAAATATTCATTGGAACACACCTGGGCAAAATGATACGATTTGCAGAATCCGACGTCAGAACCCTGGGCAGAGTTTCCAGAGGTGTCCGCGGTATACTGCTGAGAGATGGCGACTTTGCTGTAGGAATGGACGTTATGCGTGATGACGCAAAGATTTTGGTTGTAAGCGAAAACGGATATGGCAAAAAGACCGAACTGGCAGAGTTCAAAATCCAGGCCCGCGGCGGACAAGGCACAACCTCTTACAAGATAACCGAGGATACCGGTGCGGTTGCAGGTTTTGGCCTTGTAACAGAGGAAGACGACGTTATTATCATCACCTCCGAGGGCATCATAATCCGCATTGACACAAGAGATATCAACACTCTCAAGCGTGTTACCAAGGGCGTAAGACTGATGCGTCTGGGCGAAGGTGTAAAGATTGTTTCTGCAGCATCAGTAACTCGCGAGGATGAGGCCGAAGACACCGTGTCTGTAGCTGACGAACAAAAGCCTGAAAACACCGAAACTGTTGATAACTCTGTGGATAATGTGTAAAACCCAGATACAACAAGGCTTTTCCGCCTGTGGAAAGTTTTTCCTGAAAAATCAATATGTGCACTTTGATGAATTTTTATAAAACAAAAAACCGAATTTTGGCTAATCATCACAACCCGCATAAAGATTTTGTTCAAAACCCTGAAACCCTTGATTTTACTGGGTTTCAGGGTTTTCTCTTTTGGAGGTTGTGCAATGTGACAGAAAGAATAATTCAAATTTGTGCAATTAACCCCTAACATTTTCTTTTAAAGTATGCTAGAATTAGTCTATCATAATATGTATTATAGAACTTGGGAGGTTTTAATAAATGGCAAGTTTAAGTTTAAGACAGATTGGTAAAATTTATCAGGGCGGCGTTATTGGTGCAAAAGACGTCAACCTTGAAATTGAAGATAAGGAATTTATAATCCTCGTCGGACCTTCAGGCTGTGGTAAATCCACAACCCTCAGAATGATTGCCGGTCTTGAAGAGATTTCAGAAGGTGAGCTTTATATCGATGACAAACTGGTTAACGATGTGGCTCCTAAAGACAGAGATATCGCCATGGTTTTCCAGAACTATGCGCTCTATCCTCATATGACCGTTTTCGATAACATGGCTTTTGGTCTTAAGTTGAGAAAGGTTCCAAAGAACATCATCAAAGAAAAGGTTCAGGAGGCTGCAAAGATTCTTGACATCGAGCATCTCCTTGACAGAAAGCCCAAGGCTCTCTCAGGTGGTCAGAGACAGCGTGTTGCTCTCGGTCGTGCTATCGTTCGTGAACCAAAGGTGTTCCTTATGGACGAACCTCTTTCAAACCTTGACGCAAAACTGAGAGTTCAGATGAGAGCTGAAATCGGCAAGCTCCACAAAAAGCTTGGTACAACAGTAATTTACGTTACACATGACCAGACAGAAGCTATGACAATGGGTACAAGAATCGCTGTTATGAAGGATGGTTACCTCCAGCAGTGCGATACACCCACAAAGCTCTATGACGAACCAGTTAACACCTTCGTTGCAGGCTTTATCGGAAGTCCCCAGATGAACTTCATCAACGTTACCCTTGAAAAGAAAGAGGACGGCATTCACCTTGTAAACGACAATCTGGACATCAAGCTTCCTGAAGGCAAGGGCAACAGAGAAGAGCTTACTGAATACTTTGGCAAGGAAATAATCATGGGCATCAGACCTGAAAGCATATATGAAGACGAAGCTCACATCGCATCAATGCCTGACTCAATCGTTGACGTAGACGTTGACCTTACAGAAATGATGGGTGCTGAAACTTATCTCTATCTCAAGAGTGGCAACGCACCTTTGATTGCACGTGTTAACCGTCGTACAACAGCTCAGGGCGGCGACAAAATCAAAGCTGTATTTGATGCAAACAAGATTCATTTGTTTGACAAGGATACAGAGCTTGCAATTCTTCACTAA
>JAZRNA010000065.1:0-14464 GCA_045647945.1 Clostridia bacterium | reverse complement strand
GCTCCCAAAATACGGGCTTATTGAAGAAAAGTTTGTTTCAGAAATGGAATTTTTGTTATATGACTATATTCCCCTTGGTTGGAGGAATAAATATTGCGGCGTGTTTTCGCTTAAACGCAATGGTGTGACATATTATTTTGTAGACAATGAGAGTTATTTCGGTGAAAAGTGCCTTTATAAGTGGGACGACCTTGAAAGGTTTGCTTTCTTTGACAAGGCGGCGCTTGAACTGTTGCCCAAACTTGATTTTAAGCCCGATATTATACACTGCAATGACTGGCAGACCGGAATGGTGCCGGTGGTGCTGGAGGCTTATTATAAAAGGGGCGACTTTTATCGTGATATAAGAACGGTTTTCACCATTCATAATCTCAAATATCAGGGAATTTATTCCATTGATGCAGTTAAGGACTTCTTCTCTTTGGGGGATGAGTACTTTACTGATGACAAGCTGGAATTCCATGGTTGTGCAAATCTTATGAAAGCAGGAATTGTATATTCCCACATTGTAACAACGGTAAGCCCCACATATTCGGAGGAAATAAAGACACCCACAGGGGGAGAACGTCTTGACGGACTGCTTAGTGCCAGAGGCAATTCCCTCTTTGGAATACTCAACGGAATTGACTATGATGAATACAATCCCTCAAAGGATGAGTATATTGCAAAGAAGTACAGCACAAGGAATGCTGTTGAGGGCAAAAAACAGAACAAAATGGCGTTGCAGGCGGAACTGGGGTTGCCTGTTGACGGTGAAAAGGTTATGATAGGCCTTGTTTCCAGACTGGTTGACCAGAAAGGTCTTGATGTTATTGCAGAGGCAATGGATGAGTTGTGTTCGCAGGACTTACAGTTTGTAATCCTTGGCACAGGTGAAGAAAAGTACGAAAATATGTTCAGACACTATGCATGGTGTAATCCTGAAAAAGTTTCGGCAAACATTACATTCAGCAATGCCCTGGCGCATAAGGTGTATGCGGCATCCGACTTGTTTCTTATGCCGTCTTTGTTTGAGCCTTGCGGACTTGGACAGATTATAGCGCTGGCTTATGGTACAATTCCTGTTGTCCGTGAAACAGGGGGACTTAAAGATACAATAAAGGCATACAACGAATTTGATGGTACTGGCAAAGGGTTCAGTTTCTATGCACCCAATGCCCATGACATGGTTTATACAATAAAGCGTGCCATTAGTTTTTTTGCAGACAAGGAAGTGTGGAAAAAGCTTGTTATAAGGGCGATGAAAGAGGACTTCTCATGGACCGAGTCGGCAAAGAAATATGAGCAGATATATATGGATTTAATTGGAGGATAAAATGGCAAACAACAAAAAGACAGAAATGAAAGTACAGAAAGAAAAAATAAAGAGCAGTATCTCAGGCAAGTTGCGCAGATATTACGGTAAAACTGTTGAAAACGCAACCCCTGACCAGATTTATAAGGCTTGTGCCTTCACTGTCCGTGATGAAATCATGGAGAAATGGGCAGAGTCCAGAGAACTGCTGGAGAAGGGACACAAGAAAGAACTCTATTATCTTTCGTTTGAGTTTTTGATGGGAAGAGCTCTTGGAAATAATATATTAAATATTATGCAAACCGATGTTTATCGTGAGACTCTTTCGGAAATGGGTCTTGACCTTTCGGCGGTTGAGGAGGTTGAAAATGATGCAGGCCTTGGCAACGGCGGTCTTGGCAGGTTGGCGGCTTGTTTCCTTGACTCGCTTTCAACCCTGGAACTCCCTGCATTCGGTTGCGGAATACGTTATGAATACGGATTGTTTAAGCAAAAGATTATTGACGGATATCAGATAGAGATGCCCGACCCATGGCTTGAGGACGGAAATGTGTGGGAAATTGAACGTCCTGAGGACAGCGTGGAGGTGCATTACAACGGCACAATTGAGGAATATCATGAGGACGGACGAATGAAGTTCCGTCATGTAGGGTACAACACTGTAATTGGTGAGCCTTATGATATGCCTATTTCAGGCTATGATTCAAAGCTTGTGAATACATTAAGACTTTGGAGAGCACGTTCACCCCAGATTATAAATATGAGCGAATTCAACCGTGGCGACTATACCATGGCGGTAAAGGACAAGGAACTTGCGGAAGTGGTTTCTCAGGTGCTTTATCCCGAAGATAACCATTATGAGGGAAAACTGCTCAGACTCAAACAGCAGTATTTCTTTGTGTCTGCCACAATACAGTGGATACTGGCAAAGCAAAAACGCCGCGGTCACAGTCTTTATGACCTTCCTAAGTATGTTCAGATTCATATCAATGACACCCATCCCACCATTGCAATCCCTGAAATGATGAGAATACTGGTGGATGAAGAAAACTTTGGCTGGGACGAGGCTTGGAATATTGTAGGAAAGATTTTTGCCTATACCAACCATACCATCATGAGTGAGGCTCTGGAAAAATGGCCCATGTCCATGGTGGAGAGTTTGTTGCCCAGAGTTGCAATGATAATCAAGGAAATTGACCGCAGACAGCGTGAGCTTTTGCAGGGAAGATTTGGCAACGATACAGGCAAAATTGAATATATGTCGGTTATTTCAAATGGTCAGGTAAATATGGCAAACCTTTGTCTGACTGCATGCCACAGCGTAAATGGTGTTGCAGCATTGCATACCGAGATTCTGAAGAACGAGACATTTAAGGATTATTATATCCTTTCGCCTGAGAAGTTTAAAAATGTTACAAATGGCGTAACCCCGAGAAGATGGTTGCTCAAAGCTAACCCTGAACTTGCCAAGCTGATTACAGGGGCTATAGGCGACGGATGGATAAAAAATGCAGAAAAACTTGAGGGACTGACAAAGTTTGCTGATGACAGTGCATTCCGTGAAAGCTTTGCCAAAATCAAGCAGGCAAACAAGGTGCATCTGGCAGAATATATCAAAGAACACAACGGAATCACGGTTGACCCTGAATCCTTGTTTGATGTGCAGATTAAAAGACTTCATGAATACAAGCGTCAGCTTATGAAGGCAATGCACATTATTTATCGCTACAAAATGATAACCGAAAATCCAAGTCAGGCAAGTATGCTGCCGGAGACCTTTATTTTTGGCGCCAAGGCGGCACCTGGTTATCACACTGCAAAACTTATTATTAAATTAATAAACAACATTGCTGATGTGGTGAACAATGACCCAAGAACAAAGGATATCCTTAAGGTAGTGTTTATTGAAAACTACAGTGTTTCCATTGCTGAAAAAATTGTGGCTGCGGCAAACTTAAGTCAGCAGATTTCCACCGCCAGCAAGGAGGCATCAGGCACAGGCAACATGAAACTGATGCTCAACGGTGCCCTGACCATAGGAACTATGGACGGAGCCAATGTAGAGATTGCAGAGCGTGTGGGGCTTGACAATATCTATATATTCGGTCTTTCCTCACAGGATGTTTTGAATATTTATGCGTCAGGACATTCAGGCAGTCCGGAGGTTTATTCCCAGAACATGGTAATCAAAGGAATTGTGGACAGCTTTATAGATGGAACATTTACTCCCGACAACCAGAACTTGTTCAGAGAAATTTATCACGATTTGGTATTTGGAAAAACGGGTTTTGCAGACCCATATCTGTTGCTTCGTGACTTTGAATCATATCTTGATGCAGGTCACAGAATGGCAAAGGATTTCCAGAATCCTGACGTGTGGAACAAAAAGGCGATTATAAACGTCTCAAAAGCAGGATTTTTCTCCAGTGACCGTTCAATTATGGATTACAACAAGAATATCTGGAACTTAGAGAAAATATAAAGTAAAAGCCACCGTTAAGGTGGCTTTTATTATTAAATTATTTATATTTTCTTATGTGTTTGAAGGTTTCTTTTTCACCTTTTTCGGCAAGCATCACAAGCCAGCTTTCGATGATTTCAGAGGTTTCTGGGTGGATGGCACGGTTTGCCTTGCCACGACGAAAGTATTCAATAGGATGCTGGTCTGTATAATTTTTGCCTTGATATATTTTGCTTGCTGCAACACGGTCACAAAACATTTCTTTCACAAAAACCAGAGGCATTTTGACAGGGCCTACAGTTTTGGTTTGGGGATTGTAGTCTGTCCAGTATTCAAAGTGGTGGCGGTTTCTGCCCTTGTGATGGAGCCATGCGGAGGAATAGCCGTATTTCTCACGCTCTGCCTCGTTGGGACTGCGGTCACCTTTGAAAAATTTCACACCCTGAATAAATTCAGTGGGCGAATACTTAGAGAGGTCATGAAGAAGTCCCCGAAAGGGAATTCCCGCCTTAAAACAATGATATATTACTCTTTGACGGTGACGCATCACCGTTGTCATGTGTCCGAAAAAGTTTTTCATTTTTGTATCTCCTGATTTTAAAATCAGTATAAGTTTATCACAAGTGAGGGGGAATTACAAGTGGGATTTTTGTTTTCAAGGGGGTTTGACCCCCTTGAGATAAAAAAGTTGTTGTAATTTATTTTGTTTTGTGGTATAATTATGCTTGCGACATAGTTTAATAAATTTATTTTTGGATACCATAGTATTGCGTTTTGGTAAAAACGCATGTCTCGGCTTATCGTACTATGGTATGAAACTATGTCGCAATAGGAAGTCTTGGCTTGCGTTTTTCGTGCGTCAGTTAAGGCTGACGCATTTTTTATTTTATAAAGGAGACCATATCATGCCAAATTATGAAAAACTCTACCACAAACTTGTCCTAGATGTTGACGATACAATCAAAAAACTCAAAGCTTCTCTTGAAAACGCCGAGGAAACCTATCTTCAAATGTGTGAGGAAGAGTTCCCCAACGGCGAAGATTTGGAGTTTTTTGGAGAGGAAAATTAATATATTGATTCGTTATTGCGGCGCAGATACATACAAAACCCCCGACGGCAAATTTACCGTCGGAGGTTTGCTGTTTTTGACAATTAGCAGCCGCAACCGCAGCTGTTAGAGTTGTTGTTACCGCAACAGCAGAAGATTATGATTATCAAAAGGATTATCCAAAGACAGTTGTTGTCATTACCGAAACACATACGTTGCACCTCCTTTCTGCAAGGTGATATGTGACTGTTTAGTCGCAACAGCAGTTATTGTTGTTGCTTAAAACGTTGTTGCAACCACAGTTGTTAGAGTTGTCACCACAGCAGCAACTCCAGATGATAATTAAGAGAATTATCCAAAGGCATGAGTTATTGCCTCCGAAGCAACCTCCAAAGCATCCCATATATTCGCACCTCCCAAAAAGATTTTTTAAAAAGCCTTTTCAGTTCCATAATATGGATTTTTGAAAAAAGTGTTCCTTGGCGTTCTCCTTATTGTTTGGTGGTATAATGTATTATACGGAGGAAACACTTTTTTGTGATTTGTCCGGTGCAAAATACTGGGAAATATCTTGACTTTGACCTCGTAATAAAGTAAAATAAAATCAGAAAATGTGGAAGGAAACGCCGGATATGAATTGTATGGGTAAATTTATTGTTTTTGAGGGTATTGACGGCAGCGGCAAGAGTACGCAGATGGAACTGCTTGCGGAAAAGCTTGAGAAAAAGGGTATAAAGTGCAGGAGGACTCTGGAACCCACCTATGGGCTTGCGGGGGGAGTTCTGCATGATATTTTGTCCGGCAAAATAAAGGCGGACCCCAAAGTTACGGCGGCTTTTTTTGTTGCGGACAGACTTGACCATATTCTCAACGAAACAGACGGGCTTCTTAAAAGTCTAAAACAGGGCGAGACTGTTATATGTGACAGATACTACTTTTCATCATATGCGTATCAAAGTGTTGAGGTCCCAAGGGACTGGGTTGTTGATGCCAACAGACTTTGTGCTGATACCTTGAGACCGGATTGCACAATTTTTATTGATATTTCGCCAAAGACTGCCATGGAGAGAATAACAAAAAACCGTACCAACATTGAGATATATGAAACAGAAGAACGTTTGACACAGGTGAGGGCGGCGTATTTTGATGCTTTTGAAAAAATGAAAGATTCAGAATGTGTCAAGGTTATTGACGGCGAAAGAACAGTTGAGGAAATTGCGGCAAATATTGAGGAATACATTTTTGAAAATATCATCAAAAAACACTAAGAAAAAAACCTATTTCTGTGCAATGTGAAGTGCCGAATTTTCTTGACATTGATGGCGATTTATGTTAAAATAATTCGGTAGAGGCAGAAAATTGCCGGAATTACGAAAAACGGTTTTTTGCAACTGACGGATTTGGTGGGTTTTAAACCACATGGGAGCAGAAAACTTGAGTTATGTCGACCGTCTGGGCAGTCCTGTATAACTACGGGACTGCCCTTTTAGTTTTTATAAGTCTGAAAAAATCAGTCATTTCACTACTTTTCGTTCGGGGCAGTGCACATAGCACAGCACCGAACGCTGCAAAGTGGCAATCTGAACAATTTTTTCTGGACTTATGACTTTTTTGACGGTGTAGAAAGGATTGGTTATACATGAAAAAAGTTGGAATTATTATGGGCTCAGACAGTGATTTGCCCGTAGTTGAAAAGGCTATGACAGCACTTGATGATTTGGGCGTACCATATGAGGTGCATGTTTTTTCTGCACATCGTACACCTGTTGAGGCCAGAGATTTCTCTGTGAATGCCAGAACAAACGGATTTGGGGCTATTATTGCGGCGGCAGGTATGGCTGCTCATCTGGCAGGTGCTATTGCGGCAAATACCACTTTGCCGGTTATCGGTATACCGGTTAAGTCGTCGAATCTTGATGGGATGGACGCTCTTTTATCAACAGTGCAGATGCCTCCGGGTATTCCTGTGGCAACGGTTGCCATCAACGGAGCAAAGAATGCGGCAATCCTTGCGGCTCAGATTATTGCTGTGGAGGATGCAGACCTTGCGGCAAAACTTGATGCACAGAGAAAGGCTGCTATGGAAACTGTTCTTGAAAAGAACAAGGCGGTAGAAGAAAAGTACAACAAATAGATTTTTAATTGATATAGATTGAATGGAGGAAGTATATGGGCGGTTTTTTTGGAACAGTCAGCAAGCATGATGCCATAGCGGATGTATTCTTTGGCACTGACTATCATTCACACCTTGGTATACGTCGTGGCGGTATTGCAGCATATGACAGCAAAATCGGTTTGCAAAGAGATATTCACAATATTGAAAATACTCCTTTCAGGACAAAATTCGATAATGTATTCAACGAAATGAAAGGTAATTCTGCAATTGGGGTTATCAGCGATTCTGACCCACAACCACTTTTGATAAGGTCTGAGGTTGGAACATATGCTATTGCTACAATCGGCAGAATCAATAATGCAGAGGACCTTATCGAAAAATATCTGGTAAAAGGCGGACACTTTGGTGTTATGACCGGCGGAAAGGTGAATTCCACAGACCTGGTTGCAGCACTGATAAATCAGAAAAGCACCTTTGCTGAAGGTATTGAATATGTCCATGATGTGGTTGAGGGAACGGTTTCCATTCTGATTCTCACCAATGACGGAAAGCTGATTGCCGCACGGGACAAGCTGGGCAGACTTCCGGTGCTTATCGGCAGAAACGAAGATGGTTATGCTGTGTCATTTGAGGATTTTGCTTATAAAAAACTGGGTTATGATGATGAAATGGAACTTGGCCCTGGAGAGGCAGTTGAAATTACTGCCGATGGAATAAAGCAGATTATAAAACCCGGCAAGGAAATGAAAATCTGTGCATTCCTGTGGAGTTATTATGGATATCCCAACTCGGTGTATGAGGGCAAAAACGTTGAGACAATGAGATATCGCAACGGTGCTATCATGGCACAGACTGACAAGGCTAATGGCAAGGCGGAGAATATTGATTTTGTAAGCGGAGTTCCTGATTCCGGCACACCTCATGCAATCGGTTATGCAAATGAGAGCGGAATTCCTTTTGCCAGACCTTTTATAAAATATACTCCCACATGGCCCAGGAGCTTTACTCCAAAGCACCAAAGTGACAGAATTAAGATTGCAAGAATGAAACAGGTGCCTATTCATGAATTGATTGAGGATAAGAATTTGCTTTTTGTGGATGATTCAATTGTTCGCGGGACACAGCTCAAGGAAACGGTGGATTTCCTTTATCAGCATGGAGCAAAATCGGTTCATATGCGTTCGGCTTGCCCGCCTATTATGTATGGATGCAAATATCTGAACTTCACAAGCAGCAAAAACGAAATGGAACTTATTGCAAGGCAGACTGTTATGGAGCTTGAGGGTGAAGAAGGATTCAATCACATAGATGAATACAGTGACGGAAATACAGAAAGAGGTAAAAAACTCAGGGAAACAATCAGTGAAAAATTCGGGTTTGAGTCCCTTGACTTCCAATCATTAGAGGGCGTTGTCAAGGCGATAGGTCTTGAACCCTGTAAATTGTGCACTTATTGTTGGTCGGGTAAAGAATAGAAAAATTTGATATACAGAAAGGATAAAAGAGAAATGGAAAAGAGCTTTAGTGAAAGTTATAAGGCTGCGGGTGTTGATATTACCGCGGGTTACAAGGCTGTTGAACTTATGAAACAGCACATTGCAAGAACTGTTACTGCCGGAGCGGCGTCGGATATCGGCGGTTTTGGGGGATTGTTTGAACTGGATTTGACAGGCATAAACAAACCCGTATTGGTAAGCGGAACAGATGGCGTAGGCACAAAGCTGAAGATGGCTTTCCTTATGGACAAGCATGATACTGTTGGTATTGACTGTGTGGCTATGTGTGTCAACGATATTATCTGTTGCGGTGCAAAGCCTTTGTTCTTCCTTGACTATATTGCTGTAGGCAAGAACTATCCTGAAAAGGTGGCAGACATTGTTTCAGGTGTTGCAGAGGGATGTGTTCAGTCAGGATGTTCATTGATTGGCGGTGAAACTGCTGAAATGCCCGGATTTTATCCTGAAGATGAATACGACTTGGCAGGATTTTCTGTTGGTGTTGTTGACAAGGACAAGGTGCTTGACAACAAGACAATAACAGAGGGTGATGTAATTATGGCTTTGCCATCAAGTGGTGTTCATTCAAACGGTTTTTCACTTGTTCGCAAAGTTTTTGATGTTGAGAATGCTGATATCAAGACTCCTCGTGAAGAACTTGGTGGCAAGTCTGTTGGTGAGACACTTCTCACACCAACAAGAATTTATGTAAAGCCTATGCTGGCACTTTTTGAAGAAGTGACTGTTAAAGCGGTTTCTCATATTACAGGCGGTGGCTTCTATGAAAATATCCCCAGAAGTATTCCCAAGGGCTTTGGTGCAAAAATCCAGAGAAGTGCAGTACGTGTTCTTCCTATTTTTGATTTAATCGCGAAAGAGGGCAATATTCCTGAAAGAGATATGTTCAACACATTCAACATGGGCGTTGGTATGAGCGTGGTTGTTAAGAAAGAAGACGCTGACAAGGCTCTTGATATTTTGAAAGCAAACGGCGAGGACGCATATATCATCGGTGAAATCATTAAGAGTGACGAGGGTGTTGTTATATGCTAAAGACAAGGATTGCCGTATTGGTTTCCGGTGGCGGAACCAATCTTCAGGCACTTATTGATGCAGAAAAAGCAGGGATAATACAGAATGGAAAGATTGAGCTGGTTATCTCAAACAATGCTGATGCTTTTGCACTTACAAGGGCAAAGAATGCAGGGATTGATACGGCAATTGTTTCAAAAAAGGACCTTGGCAGTCAGCAGGCTTTTGAAGAAACGCTGATTGAAGTCCTTGCAAGCAAGGGCATCGAGTTGATAATCCTTGCGGGATTTATGTGTATATTAAGCGAGAATTTCACATCAAGATATCCAAAGAGGATTATTAATGTGCATCCTTCACTCATCCCATCATTTTGCGGTAAGGGTTTTTATGGACTCAAAGTACATGAGGCAGCACTGGAGTATGGCGTAAAGGTTACTGGTGCTACGGTTCATTTTGTAAACGAAATACCCGACGGCGGCGAGATAATTCTCCAGAAGGCTGTGGAAATACAGGCAGGGGACACACCCGAAGTTTTGCAGAAAAGGGTTATGGAAGAGGCAGAGTGGAAAATTCTTCCTCAGGCGGCAGAGGTTGTATCAGCTGAAATTTTGAAAAACAGATAAAGAAAGGAATTTTGGGAAATGGATATTTATAAGATAAATGATATGGGCGAACTTATTAAAGGGAACTCATATGTGGGCAGAGGTATTGTAATAGGCAAAAGCGAAGACGGCGAAAAGGCTGTTGTTGCATACTTCATTATGGGCAGGTCAGAGAACAGCCGCAACCGTGTCTTTGTGGAGAAAGACGGCGAGGTTATAATTTATCCTTTTGATGAATCAAAGGTTGAGGACCCAAGCCTTATAATCTATTCACCAATTCGCAAGTTCGAAAACAAACTGGTTGCAACAAACGGCGACCAGACAGATACTGTTATTGAGTTCCTTGAAAAAGGCAATACCTTTGAAGCGGCACTCAATACACGTTGTTTTGAACCCGACGGTCCCAATTGGACACCCAGAATCAGCGGTATGATTGAATTTGAGGATAATGATTTTTCATACAAAATGAATATTCTCAAGAGTGCAGATGCTGAGGGTACAGAGTGCAACAGATTTAATTATGCTTATAAATCATTAAAGGGTCTTGGTCACTTCATCCATACATATGTTTGTGACGGCAATCCCATTCCCACATTCCAGGGTGAGCCTGAAAGAGTTGCAATCCCTAATGATATTGATGAACTCACAAACAAAATCTGGAATAACCTTGACGAAAACAACAAGATTTCCTTGTATGTAAGATATATAAACTTAAAAGACGGCAGCGAGACAAATCGAATGATAAACAAAAATTGCTGATTTTTTGAAGAAAGGATTTTTGAGAAATGAAAGAGTTTGAATTGAAATATGGTTGCAACCCCAACCAAAATCCTGCAAAAATTTTTATGAACGATGGTGGTGAGCTGCCCATTGAAATACTTTCCGGCAAGCCCGGATACATCAACTTCCTTGATGCATTCAACAGCTGGCAGTTGGTCAAAGAATTAAAAGCCGCACTTGGTATGCCAGCGGCAACATCATTCAAGCACGTAAGTCCAACCTCTGCGGCAGTTGGTATTCCCATGAGTGCAGACCTTAAAAAAGCGTGCTTTGTTGATGACATTGAGGGCCTTGACGAATCACCCCTTGCTACTGCTTATGCCCGTGCAAGAGGTACAGACAGAATGTCATCATTTGGTGACTGGATTGCACTTAGTGATGTTTGTGATGCAACAACAGCCAAACTTATCAAGCGTGAAGTTTCTGACGGTGTTATTGCCCCCGGATATACAGATGAGGCACTTGAAATATTAAAGAGCAAAAGAAACGGAAATTATAACATTGTAAAGATTGATGAAAATTATATTCCTGCTCCCCAGGAAACAAAGATGGTTTACGGCATTACCTTTGAACAGGGCAGAAACGAGTTCAAGATTGACGAAGAACTGCTTTCTGATATTGTTACCGAGAACAAGGAAATGCCTGATTCGGCAAAGAGAGATTTGATTATTGCTCTTATTACTCTTAAGTATACACAGAGCAACTCAGTATGCTTTGCAAAAGATGGTCAGGCAATCGGTGTTGGTGCAGGTCAGCAGTCAAGAATTCACTGTACAAGACTTGCAGGCAATAAGGCAGACATCTGGCATTTACGTCAGCATGAAAAGGTTCTTAACCTGCCTTTCCTTGATTCAATCGGCAGACCCGACCGTGACAATACAATTGATATTTATATTTCTGATGATGCAGAAGATGTTCTGGCAGACGGAAAGTGGGAAAAACTCTTTACACACAAGCCTGAACCTCTGACAAGAGAAGAAAAGAAAGCATATCTTGCTACAATCAAAGGCGTTGCACTGGGCAGCGATGCATTCTTCCCATTTGGTGACAACATTGAACGTGCGGCAAAGAGCGGTGTAACTTACATTGCAGAGCCGGGAGGTTCAATCCGTGACGATAATGTAATCGAAAGATGTAATGAATTTGGAATGGTAATGGCATTTACTAAGATGCGCTTATTCCACCACTAAAAAACAGAGTGGTTAAATTTGCACAGACCGCACAAAGAATTTGTGCTACACCCAAACCTCACCACTTGCTGTGCACACAGCACAGCGGCGGGACTCGGTTTAGGTGTTTTGTATCAAATTTATCACACTCCGACGGCACAGTAAGAACAAAATAAATCCGAAAGGTTTTGAACATATGAAGATTATGGTAGTAGGCGGTGGCGGACGCGAACACGCCATCATAAAATCACTTAAAAAGAGCCCCAAGATATCAAAGATTTATGCACTTCCGGGCAATGGCGGCATTGCGGCAGATGCGGAATGTGTGGATATTGGGGCAAAGGATATTGACAAAATTGCTGAGTTTGCGGTTGCAAACGGTATCGAGTTTGCGGTTGTAGCTCCTGATGACCCGTTGGTTCTGGGCGCGGTTGACGCATTGGAGGCAAAAGGGATTCCTTGCTTCGGCCCAAAGGCAAATGCTGCTATTATCGAGGGCAGCAAGGTGTTCTCTAAAAATCTTATGAAAAAGTACAATATTCCTACTGCGGAATATGAAGTATTCAGTGACCTTGATGCAGCACTTACCTATCTGGACACAGCACCTATCCCTACAGTTATCAAGGCTGATGGATTGGCGCTTGGCAAGGGTGTAATCATCGCAGAGACCAGAGAGGATGCAAAGGCGGCTGTCCGTTCAATGATGGAGGACAAAATCTTTGGAGAAAGCGGCAACAATGTCGTTATTGAAGAATTCCTCACAGGACCGGAGGTTTCAGTTCTCAGTTTCACTGATGGAAAAACAGTTGTTCCTATGATTTCGTCCATGGATCACAAGCGTGCCAAAGACGGTGACGAGGGCCTCAACACTGGTGGTATGGGAACAATCGCTCCCAATCCTTACTATACCAAGGATATTGCTGATGAATGTATGGAAAAGATATTTATTCCCACCATTGAAGCAATGAATAAAGAGGGAAGAACTTTCAAAGGCTGTCTGTATTTTGGACTTATGCTTACCGAAAAAGGACCAAAGGTTATTGAATACAACTGTAGATTCGGTGACCCGGAAACACAGGTTGTACTTCCCCTTTTGGAAAGTGATTTGTTTGAAATCATGCTCCATGTTGAAAAGGGAACTTTGGATGAAGCAGAAGTTAAATTCTCAGACAAGGCTGCTTGTTGTGTTGTTGTGGCGTCTGACGGTTATCCCCAGAAGTACGAAACAGGCTTTGAAATAACACTTCCTGAAAATTCTGACGGAATTTTTGTTGCGGGAGCAAAGCTGAAAGACGGAAAGCTGCTTACGGGCGGCGGCAGAGTTCTGGGCGTTACAGAAGTTGGTGCATGCCTCAACTGTGCCATTAATGCGGCATATGAAACTGTGAAAGTGGTTAAGTTTGACAATGCATATTACAGACACGATATAGGTCAAAAAGCACTTGCGGCACTTAAATAATTACAGAAAGGATAAAGATATGGTTTACAGAGTTTTTGTTGAGAAGAAAAGTGAACTTGCGGCTGAAGCAAAGTCGCTGAAAAACGATTTGGTTAACCTCCTGCAGATTAAAGGGTTGAAAGATTTGAGGGTAATCAATCGTTATGACGTTGAAAATATAGACAAGGAGCTGTTTGATTACTGTAAGAAGACAGTTTTCTCTGAACCCCAGCTTGATATTGTTACAGACGAGATTAAGGATAGCTGTGATGCGATTTTTGCAGTTGAGTTTTTGCCCGGTCAGTTTGATTTGCGTGCAAACTCTGCTGAAGAATGTATTCAGCTTATATCAAAGGGCGACAGACCTACTGTAAAGGCGGCTAAGGTTTATATGCTTTACGGAAATCTTACAGAGGGCGATGTTGATGCAATCAAGAAATATGTAATCAACCCTGTTGAGTCAAGAGAAGCAACTCTTGATACCTTTGAAACTCTTAAAATGAGTTATGAAATTCCTGAATCCGTGGCAACAGTTGAGGGTTTTTGCGATCTTGACGATGCAGGACTAAAGGCAATGATAGATGACCTTGGACTTGCTATGGACTTTGATGATATCAAGTTCTGTCAAAGTTACTTTGTGGGTGAAAAACGTGACCCAACAATCACAGAAATCAGAATGATTGATACATACTGGTCTGACCATTGCCGTCACACAACCTTCCTCACAACCATTGACAGTGTGAAGTTTGAGGATCAGCTTTTGCAGTCAGCTTATGACAGATATATCGAAACAAGAAAAGAAATCGGCAGAACAAAGCCTGTGAACCTTATGGATATAGGTACTATTGCGGCAAAGTATCTTAAGGCAAACGGCAAACTTGACGGTCTTGACGAGAGCGAAGAGATAAACGCTTGTACCGTAAAAATTGATGTTGAAATTGATGGCAAAATGGAAAAGTGGTTGCTGCTTTTCAAAAACGAAACCCACAACCATCCTACAGAAATCGAACCAAGTCGG
Source organism: Clostridia bacterium (assembly GCA_045647945.1). Classification (GTDB taxonomy): domain Bacteria; phylum Bacillota; class Clostridia; order Monoglobales; family Monoglobaceae; genus SIG440. The sequence continues at coordinate 9 of JAZRNA010000065.1, read as the reverse complement.
ATCGTAGCC